>JBARDR010000202.1:0-4161 GCA_049795335.1 Gelidibacter sp.
GGCCAGGACCAGTCTTGATTGACATTACCAAGGATGCTCAATTTGAAGAATTTGATTTTTCTTATGAAAAATGCACCCGTGTCAGAAGTTATAATCCGGTTCCAGCCACCGATATCGACGATGTTAAAGCGGCGGCACTTTTGATTAATTCCGCAAAGAAACCAATGATTGTTTGGGGACAAGGTGTTATCCTAGCAGCAGCAGAACAAGAATTAAAATCCGTTATCGAAAAAACAGGAATTCCTGCTGCATGGACGATTCTTGGTGCTTCAGCAATCCCAACAGCACATCCATTAAATATTGGAATGGTTGGTATGCATGGTAATTATGCCCCTAATGTACTAACCAATGAATGTGACGTTTTAATTGCCATCGGCATGCGCTTTGACGATCGTGTTACTGGTAATTTAGACAGTTATGCAAAACAAGCTCAAATTATTCACTTTGATATTGACCCTGCTGAGATTGATAAAAATGTGAAAACGGACGTTTCCGTATTAGGAGATGCAAAAGAAAGCTTAACCCAGCTATTACCACTTTTAAACGCAAATTCACATACCGAATGGCATCAGAAATATAAAGATTTGTACGCCATCGAGTTTGAAAAAGTCATTAAAGACGACTTATATCCAACCAAAGAAGGTTTGACTATGGGCGAAGTCCTTAAAGAAATCAATCTCCAAACTAAAGGGAATGCAGCTATCGTGTCTGACGTTGGACAACACCAAATGATTGCCTGCCGTTATGCCGAATTTACTACCACCAGAAGTAATATCACATCTGGCGGATTGGGCACGATGGGATTCGCGCTTCCTGCGGCCATTGGCGCAAAAATGTCAGCTCCAGAGCGTGATGTGGTCGCTATTATTGGTGATGGAGGTTACCAAATGACCATTCAGGAATTGGGTACTATTTTTCAACAAAAAGTCCCGGTAAAAATCGTGGTCTTGAACAATGATTTCTTAGGAATGGTGCGACAGTGGCAACAACTGTTTTTTGACAAACGCTACGCCTCCACAGAAATGACCAATCCTGATTTTGTGGCCATTGCAAAAGGCTACTATATCAATGCTCAAAAAGTCACCAAACGTGAAGATTTGAAAAATGCCGTTGCTGAAATGATAAAATGTGAAGGCCCTTACTTTTTAGAGGTGTGCGTAGAAAAAGAAGGCAATGTCTTTCCTATGATTCCAAGTGGCGCGAGTGTTTCGGATGTGCGTTTGGAGTAAGTGGGGAGTTGGAAGCCGAAAGCACGAAGCTTGGAACTAGAAGTATGAAGACAATATTATAACAGAAGAACAAAGAAATAGAATAAAAAAAAGATAAAGGATGATTGTTGAGACCATTTAAAAATGAATCCGTAAAAGTCTATTTCTATATTCTATTATCTAAAATCTTATTAGAACAATGAGTGAAACTAAATTATATACCGTATCCATCTACACTGAAAACAATATTGGTTTGTTAAACCGTATTTCAGCCATTTTTCAACGACGTCATCTCAATCTTGAAAGTATTAATATTTCGGCTTCTGAGATTGAAAATGTATCCAAATGGACCATCGTTTTAAAACTAACTGAAGAACGTATGAAAAAAATAATCGGTCAGATTGAAAAACAGATTGATGTCATTAAAGCCTATTATCATACTGAAGAACAGACGATTTATCAAGAATCCTGTATGTTCAAACTCAAATCAAATTTGCTTTTTGACGACCGTCAAATTCAAAACATCATCAAAGAAAGCAACGCCCGTATTGTGACCGTTAACCGAGAATTTTTCGTCATTGAAAAATCAGGTCGTAAAGAAGAATTAGAATTATTACATCGCGAATTAAGTGTCTTTGGTATCATGCAGTTTACGCGTTCAGGGCGTATTGCAGTGACAAAAGACGAAATGAAAATATCAAAAATGCTAGAAGCATTTCAACATTAAAATCAAATAAAAATGTCAAATTATTTCAACACATTACCGTTAAGAATCCAATTAGAGCAATTAGGAAAATGTCGTTTTATGGATGCTTCAGAATTTGAAGATGGCATCAACGCATTAAAAGGAAAGAAAATAGTAATTATCGGCTGTGGCGCCCAAGGTTTGAACCAAGGATTGAACATGCGCGATTCTGGTTTGGATATTTCTTATGCCTTACGTGATGCCGCTATTCAAGAAAAACGTGCGTCGTATAAAAACGCAGCTTCTAATGGTTTTAAAGTAGGCACTTATGAGGAATTGCTTCCAACTGCCGACTTAGTCTTGAATTTAACGCCAGACAAACAACATACGGATGTTGTAAAAACTGTGATGCCTTTGATGAAAAAAGGAGCAACACTAAGCTATTCTCATGGTTTTAATATTGTGGAAGAAGGCACGAAAATCCGAAAGGATATTACTGTAATTATGGTGGCGCCTAAATGCCCTGGAACAGAAGTTCGTGAAGAATACAAACGCGGATTTGGTGTACCAACATTAATCGCCGTACATCCAGAAAATGATCCTGAAAACAAAGGTTGGGAACAAGCTAAAGCCTATGCTGTAGCAACTGGTGGCCATAAAGCAGGTGTTTTGGAATCGTCTTTTATTGCTGAAGTAAAAAGTGATTTAATGGGCGAACAAACCATTCTTTGTGGGGTGCTTCAAACCGGTTCCATCTTAGCTTTCGACAAAATGATTGAAGATGGCGTGAATCCTAATTACGCTGCAAAATTGATTCAATTGGGTTGGGAAACCATTACTGAAGCGTTAAAACATGGTGGGATTACCAACATGATGGATCGCTTGTCAAATCCAGCAAAAATCAAGGCTTTTGAAATGGCTGAAGAATTAAAGACCATCATGAAGCCGTTGTTTGAAAAGCACATGGATGATATCATCTCTGGACATTTTTCACAAACGATGATGGAAGATTGGGCCAATGACGACGTTAACCTTTTAAAATGGCGTGCCGAAACTGGCGAAACCGCTTTTGAAAAAACAGAATTAACAACCGATCATATTTCGGAACAAACCTATTTCGATCATAGTGTGTTATTGGTAGCTTTCGTAAAATCGGGCGTCGAATTAGCGTTCGATACGATGGTAAGCGCTGGTATAATCGAAGATTCAGCATATTATGAATCCTTGCACGAATTACCTTTGATTGCCAATACCATCGCAAGAAAAAAATTATTCGAAATGAACCGTGTAATTTCTGATACGGCTGAATATGGCTGCTATTTATTTGACCATGCCTGCAAGCCTTTATTGGTAGATTTCATGAAAAACGTAGATCCAAAAACCATCGGAACTTCTTTCTCAACCTCTAATGCCGTAGATAATCAAGAATTGATTGTGGTTAATGAGGCCATCAGTAGCCACCCTATTGAAACTGTTGGAAAACGTTTAAGAGCAGCGATGACTGCTATGAAAGTTATAAAAACAGAGGCTGAGGTAGAGGATTCAGTATTAGCATAACAAACCATTGTAGCATCCTTATGATGTGAATAATATAAAAGGCAGGACTTCTGCGTCCTGCCTATAAAGAAGAGTGATGAACGTTGAAACCAAAATATATTACCCAAGTATTGCCGCTGTAGAAGCAGCTGCCAGAAAACTACAGGATGTTGCCGCAGTAACACCACTCATCGCCAACCAGCGGTATTCGAAGAAATTCGGAGCGAATATCGTTTTTAAACGTGAGGATTTACAGCAAGTGCGTTCTTACAAAATACGAGGTGCCTACAACAAAATGTCATCGTTGAGCCCATCGCAAGTTGAAAATGGAATCGTGTGCGCAAGCGCCGGAAACCATGCGCAAGGCGTCGCATTATCTTGCAAACTATTGAAAATTAAAGGCACTATTTTTATGCCCTCGCCGACACCTCAACAAAAAATTGAGCAGGTCAAAATGTTTGGCGAAGAATACACTGAAGTAGTTTTGGTCGGCGATACTTTTGACGATGCCAGTGAAGCTGCAAAGCAAGAATGCGAACGTTTAAACAAAACCTTCATCCATCCGTTCAACGACGAAAAAGTAATTGAAGGCCAAGCCACCGTGGGCTTGGAAATTATTGATCAGGCACAGCATCCTATCCATTATGTGTTTGTGCCGATTGGCGGCGGCGGACTATCGGCCGGGCTATCTTCAGTCTTTAAACAGTTGTCTCCCAACACAAAAGTCATTGG
>JBARDR010000203.1:0-1517 GCA_049795335.1 Gelidibacter sp.
CCTTTGTGTGACACATACTTTTGTAGAATGAAAATCCACTCCCAGCTTCCGTAATGCCCACACATCAACACAATACTTCGGTTTTGCTTTTCAAGATTATGGATCACTTCCAAATTGGTGAAAGTGAAGCGTTTTCTCATTGCTTTTTCAGAAATGGTCAAGGATTTTATGGACTCCACCATCATATCGCAAAAGTGATGGTAAAATTTCTCCGTGATGTCGTTTATTTCATCCTCTGGTTTATCAGGAAAAACGAGTCTTAAATTATCCTGAACTACTTTTTTGCGATAGCCCACAAGTTTGTAGATCAGTATATAAAGTCCATCAGAAAAGGCGTAAAGTAATCGGAAGGGTAGGATTGAAATCAGCCAAATGAGCGGATAAACCAAGATGTAAACTAGAAATTGCATTTTTTAATATTAGATTTGCAGCTGCAAAGATATACTTAAATATAATTTATAAAGGTTTATGGGTAATTTAGATTTGGTCACGATTATTGTAATTGCGGCAAATGCCATCATTTCATTTAAAGGATTTAGTGATTTCAGTTTTTTTGAGGGGTATAAGTTCAACGTTGGTGGGATTAGGCGTGGTGAAAAAATCAGAATATTTAGTTCAGGTTTTTTGCATGTGGATACGATGCACCTTTTCTTCAATATGTTCACCCTTTACTTTTTTGCACCCGTAGTGATTTACCATTTAGGAACACTCCACTTTTTGATTATCTACATTGCCAGCTTAATTTTAGGGAATTTACTATCGCTTTATTTCCATAAGGATGAATACCATTACAGTGCGGTAGGAGCAAGTGGTGCGGTTACTGGAGTGCTGTATTCTGCCATTTTATTGCAACCTAATATGCAGTTGGGGATTTTGTTTATTCCGTTGCCAATTCCTGCTTATGTTTTTGGGATTTTATATTTGCTGTACTCCATTTATGGGATGAAAAAACAATTGGGCAATATTGGCCATGATGCGCATTTTGGTGGTGCAATTGGAGGTTATGTGGTCACTTTAATGTTAATGCCTACGCTTTTTCAAACGGACTTATTGATGGTTTTTTTGTTGGCAGTCCCAATTGTTATATTGTTTGTGATGCATAAAATGGGGAAGCTATAAGCAGTTTAAATATTGGACTTCACTTAACCCGAAAATATCGAAAGCGGATTCGTGCATCATTAAACTATCTAAAGATTAAAGCCATGGATTTGTGATAATTCGTGTCCAAGATTTAGAAAGCATTTCTCGAGAAAACTCGCTACAGAAGAAACAATCTAATCCAAAAGCTCCGCAATTTTCGCTTCTAAAGCAGGCCCTCTCAGGTTTTTGGCTACAATGGTTCCTGAAGCATCTAAAATATAGGTAGCAGGAATAGAGTTTATTTGATACAGTTTTGCGATGGGATCATTAAAGTAATTAAGGTTCGACACATGGTGCCACGTCAATTTATCATCTTCAATAGCTTTTAGCCATTTATCTTTTTGTCCAGGCCTATCCAAAGAAACATTGATGATTTC
>JBARDR010000204.1:0-2682 GCA_049795335.1 Gelidibacter sp.
GGTTTCCATGACACAAAACAATAATAATGAGATAAAAATTAGAATATTTTTCAATCTTGGGCTGATGTTTGAAGATTCATTTTAAAACTGACCAGTTTTTCCTTCAGAAATTCTAAAGTTTCAAAATCGTCATTAACAAGACAAAGAGCATCAAATTGTGAGTCATCAGTGCAGAAATGGAAAAATTCATTTCTATAATGTTCCTCCAAAGGATGTGCACTAAATAAAATTTCAGAAAGATTTGATTTAGTTTTATCAATGCACTTATCTTGATTTTCAAGATGCACTCTATGTTTCAGTAATTTGGTTCTGCCCGAAATCGCATTTAAAATAGGATCCACAGGAAGTGTCCCACCTAATAAGGCCAACAAATGAATGGGTTTAAAATCTCCTGCTGTGTACAGTCGTCGTTCACTTTGGGTTTTGGGTTTTCCTTGGTATCCTTTGATACCCAAATCATAAAAATCGATATCGCGCTTCACACCCGAATTGGCAAGGTCTGAACTTAAATCGCCCGTCAATATTTTCCCAACGATAACTTCATCTAAAGCAGTGACTTTCTCAGAGAGGTAAATGGTCAACACTTTTGATTGGATCATACTCTGACTAACTACCATTTTTTTAAATTCATAGGAAACGCCTGAAAACACCAACGTATCATTCAATTTCACAGGGATTGAAAATTCGCCTTTACTGTTGGAAATGGTAAAAGTCCTTGAGGCATTGTTGAGAATATGGATCCCTTCCACTTCATAATTTGCCGTGATTTGACCCTTGAGGTCAACCGTTTGGCCCATTAAAAAGTGAACTCCGAAAATCATAAAGAAAGGAACGATGTGTTTCTTATTTCCCACCATTCTTCGCTAAAAACTCTTTACTTTTAACGCTGATAAATTCTAAAAACTGAAATTCCTTTCCAGAATTAAGGAGTGAATAATCGATGCCTTCAGCTTCTACATAATCCACAAAATCATCTACTTTATCTTCAGGAATGTTAAAGTTTTCGACTAAAAATTTCGTACTGTAAAGTTCTGTAAACACGGCATAAGAATCTTCCTCACCCATCATTTCTATCTTCTTAGTCTTTTTAGAATTGAAAATAGGTCTTAAAAATAAGTCGACAATCCCGATCACATTTAAACCGTATGGAATATCATTTCCGGTTTTAGTCATGGCGACGTTGACTACTTTCGATTTGTAATCATCAGGAAATTCATATTCGTTCATATTGGCCAATCCGAAGTAAATGGCATCCAAATCTGGGTTAAAGGTTTTTACACTTTCAATATCTACAAGCAAATTCCCAGTAAGATCGTAGGGCAAAATTACGACCTCATCAAGTTTATTGATTTGTTCCACCAAAAACACGGTCATGTTTTTAGTTTTAATAATGTTTTTATCAATCGTTACTGTGAAATTTTGAAACTGTAATGCTCTGAATTCAATAACATCATTTAAAGCCACTTTAATCTTAAAGAAACCCTTTTCATCCGTTAGCGTTCCCTTTTTGGCAGATGCGTTATAAACAGTTATACCTTCCAACTCATCGCTATCCACAACAATTTTTCCTGAAATTTCAACGCGTGTGATGTTTTGCGCAGTCAAAAAAAACACAGGCCAGAGTAGAAATAGATAAAGTAAAGCTGTTTTCATAAGATTGGATTTTAGTTAGGATGTTAAAGAAAGGATGAACTCTCTTAATTAATCCATAAAGACGGATTAAACTTTTGTTAAATTGCCAGATTACTTAAATTTACGACAAAATAATCAAGAATACAGCCCATACGATCAAATTTCGGGATGTTTATTTAACAAATCAGTTCCAAATCAAGACCTCCATTACCTAAAAATTGACCTCATGAAACAAATGATAATTGCCAGTACATCAACCATCCATGGAAGTGACTATTTAGACTATCTTTTAGAGGATTTGAAGTTCTTTTTTAAAGATGCAGAGACCATTTTATTTATTCCTTACGCACGTCCAGGTGGCGTAAGTCATGAGGACTACACAAAAAAAGCGCAGGAAGCTTTTTCTAAAATTGGAAAAGCAGTTAAAGGCATTCACGAGTTTGAAAATCCTAAAGACGCTTTAAAAACTGCTAAAGGAATTTTTGTTGGCGGTGGGAATACATTCGTTTTGGTCAATCAACTTTATAGAAATGATTTGATGTGCACGTTGCAAGAAGTCATCAATAATGGAACGCCATATTTAGGGACAAGTGCTGGCAGCAACATCTGCGGACTTACGATAAACACAACTAATGATATGCCTATCGTGTATCCACCAAGTTTCAAGACTTTGGCAATGGTTCCGTTTAACATCAACCCGCATTATTTAGATCCAGATACAAACAGCACCCACATGGGCGAAACCAGGGAAACGCGAATCCAGGAGTTTCATGCTTTTAATTCACAGCCCGTTATTGGACTCAGAGAAGGCAGCTGGTTGGAAGTAAATGGCGTCCACATTTTTTTAGAAGGCGAATTGGATGCGCGCATTTTTGAGTATAACAAGGCGCCTTATGAAGTAGAAACTGGAACGGATTTGAGCGAACTTAAATAAGAGGATGGAAATTTGAGCGTAGCGTTTAGAATATAGAAAATACAACTATAATTATCGCAAACACGCTAAGGTGTCTTTACTAAAGTGCAGTTCTAACGATATTCTCTGTGTATCGC
>JBARDR010000205.1:0-4255 GCA_049795335.1 Gelidibacter sp.
CAGCTGAATTTTGAAAATCGTATTGGGATAAACAATTTTTGAAGCACTCTTCGTCTTGATTTCTTCATCAACAGCCTCTTTGATGACTTCTGTATTGGCAATATTTTTATAAAGATTTTGTCCTACATTTCTATCTAAAATCATTTTGTAGTCCATAACGCCTTTATATATGGATAGGGACATTTCATTTTGTCCTTTTTCAGAATTGAGATAAGCACCCTCAGGTTTGTAGGTCAAGAAGCCCGTTTCCACCAAAACACTGGGCATATACGTATTGTGCAGTACCCAAAAGCCTGCTTGTTTTACCCCTCTATCAGTTCGTTTTAGTGTTTTTGTGAAATTATCTTGAACCAAGCGCGCTAACTGTGTACTTTGATCCAAATATTCTTCTTGCATTAAACTAAGGCCAATGAAGGACTCGGGAGCGTTGGGATCAAATCCGTCATAATGGGACTTATAGTCTTCCTCCAAGAAAATAACCTCATTCTCCTTCTTTGCAATTTCGAAGTTTCGTTGATTTTCGTGCAATCCCAAAACAAAAGTTTCCGTGCCATGCGCACCCGTGTGATGTGAGTTGCAATGTATGGATACGAATAGATCAGCGTCAGCATTATTGGCTATTTTTGCGCGATCTCTTAAAGGAACAAAAACATCGGTTTTCCGAGTATAAATGACCTTGATATTAGGATGTTTCTCCAAGGCTTTGCCCACGTTCAACACAATGTTGAGGGCAATTTCTTTCTCCTTATAACCGTTTCCGACGTTTCCTGGATCGTTTCCACCATGACCAGCGTCCAAAACCACCACAAATTTGTCCTTATTTTTTTGAAAGGCGTGTATCGGCGTTTTAAAACTGGCGAATAAAAATATATTTAGTACGAAAGTGTAATGTAAAAGCGTTCTCATAAAGGTCTTAACGAATAAAAAACTCGGATGATATTAATTATTAAAATTTAAATGAATAGTAATCAATCACAAAAAAATATATGTAATTTTGACTTTTCAAAAACCGAGCCATACTTTTACAAAAATACACTTAAAAGCATTGCGTACAAAAAGCTTTCATATACTTTTTCTTCTGAGTTTTACAGTGTTTAATAACACTTTGGGGTTCGCCCAAGAAATTCCTAAAAAACAGACACCTATATTACCAGTCACACAGAATGATAGCATGGCGGTGACCATTAAGGTCGATTCTTTACTTTTACCAACTGCTATCCTGAAAGAAAACGATAGTATCACACAGGACACACTTCCAAAAAAGAAGGAGTTTTTGACGGACAAGGTGAATTATAAGGCGAAAGATTATGTGACACTTAATCAACGTTTAAAACAAACCACCTTATATAATGAGGCAGAAGTGTATTATCAAGACATGGAGATTAAGGCGGGAATCATTGTTATTGATCACAATAAAAACTTGGTTTATGCTGGACGTTTAAAAGATTCCGCTGGCGTTTATTCTCAAGCGCCAACATTTAAACAAGGCGCCAATCTTGTCGAACCCGATTCGATTATCTTCAATACCGACACAAAAAAAGCATTGATCTTCAATTCCAGAACAGAACAAAGTGGCGGTTATATCATTGCTGATGTGACTAAAAAGGAAAACGATTCGGTGTATTTTATCAATCGTGGAAAATTCACAACTTCAGAAGATAAAGAAGATCCAGAGTTTTATTTTTTAATGCGAAAAGCTAAAATTGTACCCAATAAAAAGGTGGTCACAGGATTGACCAATATGTACATTTATAATGTGCCGACTCCTATTGGATTGCCATTTGCCTATTTCCCATTGACCAAGAAACAAACTTCAGGGATCCTCTTCCCTACTTTTGGTCAGGATAGCAGGCGTGGCTACAATCTGCAAAATGGTGGTTATTATTTTGCCATCAGCGATTATGCGGATTTGGCCCTCTATGGCGATTATTACACGAACGGAAGCTACGGCTTACGCACGGAATCCAATTACGCATTGCGTTATAAGTTTAGAGGGAATTTTGGGGTTAGATATGAGAGTTTAATTAATAGTGAACGCGGGTTTCCAGATTATTCAAAATCGTCCATCTATAATATCCGATGGTCCCATTCGCAAGATTCAAAAGCTAATCCGAGTTCGCGTTTTTCGGCTTCGGTCAACTTAGGAAGTAGTAAGTATTATCAGGAATCGGTCAATCAGTTGAATGCTTCCAACTTTTTGAATAACACCTTGTCATCGTCCGTTTCCTATTCTAAATCGTTTACTGGCGAACCACAAGTGAATATGAGTGTTACCGCAACACACTCCCAAAATACCCGAACGCAGCAAATTGATATGACCTTACCAACCTTTCAGGGAAGTGTGAGCAGGATATATCCTTTTGCACCGTCAGTCGGTACCAAAAAGGGACTTGTTCATAATATCAACTTTCAATATAACGTGAATGCCCAAAACAGAATAAGAACTACAGATTCTTTGTTCTTTAAACCACAAATGTTTGATGATGCCCGAGTGGGCGTACAACATAGCATTCCAATCTCAACAAACTTTAAGGTGTTTAAGCATTTTAGTGTGAGTGCGAATACGAGTTTTCAGGAAAACTGGACGCTTAATACCATTCGGAAGTATTATGACCTAGATGAAAATCAAGTCTTAAAACAGGATTTAACGGGTTTTGATAGTTATAGGACTTATAATTTCAGCACCAGTGTTGGAACCACGATTTACGGGATGTTCAATTTTGAAAAGCCAGGAAAAGACACAAAGATTAAGGCCATCAGACATATTATGAGGCCATCTATAAGTTATAATATCAATCCTTCATTTGATGAATATTACGACGCCTTTGACTATATCACTGCCAATGGCGATTTGACACGCGCAGAATACAGCCGCTTTGAAGAATCACTTTATGGCGCACCAAATAAGAATTTTTCGAGCTCTTTGGGGTTATCTTTAGGGAATAACCTTGAAGCAAAAGTAAGAGATCGCGATTCCACTAAAACAGAGCCTAAAAAAATCATTTTACTGAATAATCTTAATTTTTCAACTTCCTATAATTTTGCTGGCGATTCCCTACAATGGAGTCCGGTGAGAGTTTCAGGAGGCACACAATTATTTGACAATAAAATGAGCATCAACTTTGGGATGACTTTAGATCCGTATGCTCTGGACAATAATAACAAACGTGTTGACCAATTCAACATTAGTAATGGCGGGAGTTTATTCCGATTGACATCCGCCAGCATGAATTTGAGTTACTCATTAAGCAGTGATAGTTTTAAGGGCGGTAAGGAACCCGACCAGAGAGCTATTGATGAAAGTCTGAGAAGCGGTGGACGTGCTGATGATTTATTTGGCGTATCGCAGAATTTTGCCGATCAACGTTTAGGGGATGAAGACCGAGAGAAGGAAAAGGAAAAGGAAATGGATTCTGAATTTTTCAATTTCAATATTCCATGGAGTTTGCGTTTGGCATGGGCAGTAAATTACTCCAATACCATTCGGCAAAATGAAATATCCTCCAACTCTTTGATGTTTTCGGGAGATGTTGATTTGTCGCCGCGTTGGACGGTTGGGGTATCCTCTGGTTATGATTTTGCGAATCAAGGATTTACTTACACCCAATTGCGATTTGAGCGTGATTTAATGAGCTGGCGCATGAATTTCAGTTGGATTCCATTCAGTGAACGTAGTTCCTGGAACTTTTTCATTGGAATTAAATCAGGCTTGCTGAAGGATATCAAATACGACAAACGACGTGAACCGGACAAACGACTGAGGTAGAAGATCAAAATTCCAAATTCCAAAATCTAACTAAAACGATTCCTTATGAAAACGATCATTAATACTCCCAACGCTCCGGCACCAATTGGTCCTTATAATCAAGCTATCTTATCTGGCAACACCTTATATATGTCTGGACAGGTTGCCTTTAATCCAAAAACCAATGAATTGGTTCTTGATTCCATTGAAGCTGAAACGGCGCAAGTGATGGAAAACTTAAAAGCAGTTTTAGCTGAAGCAGATATGACTTTTGAAAACGTCGTTAAAACGTCAATTTTCATCAGTGACATGAACAATTTCGGAAAAATAAATGCCGTTTATGGTAAGTATTTTGATGCGGATACAGCACCGGCAAGAGAAACAGTTGAAGTAGCACAATTGCCTCGGTCTGTAAATGTAGAGATCAGCATGATTGCGATAAAGTAATTCTGAATCTAAACATACAAAGTCCCCTTTCTTTCAACAGCTAGGGGATTTTTCGTTTCTTAT
>JBARDR010000206.1:0-6731 GCA_049795335.1 Gelidibacter sp.
CTACCTACAAGACGTTGCAAATAAAGAATACCCTTATAATTAAATGTTAAAAATATTTTTATATGTTAAAAGCAAGTTGCAAATGTAATTAAAAGAATTTGGACGACATACATTTCCTATAGGTTGGGAGAGGTTTAACATAAGGTTTAGAAACTTTTATCGTACAAAGGAACTAGTTCGCTCTGCTTATAGATTTTATAATATTAGGCTTAGCCAGAAAATCTATAAAACAATACTTTAATGATATTCCTTAGCCTACAAAAAAGACTTAATGAGCACAAAATATAAGAAAGCCATAACTTATCAAGTTATGGCGAGCTTAATTACGTCCAAACAATTGTTTGTTTTATATGTAGCTGATTTCGCAAATGTTCGCCGTATTTTTCATCGATAGGACAAAAAATAGAAATGCAAAAAAAGATTTCTATCACTGTAAAGACAAACTCCCCGCCAACTGTTTCAAAGTTACTTCTGATAATTTAGTTTCGTAGATGGCATTGCTCAATCTCAAACTAGCGTTGATATAATTCAGTTGGGCCGTTCTAAACTCGATGGTTGGAATGGTGCCTATTCTATATTTAGCCAAAGTTATATTAAGGTTTTCCTTTGCTATCTGTTCATTGTTGGTCTCTAAATCAATCAAACTCAAATTGGTCAAATAGGTCTGAAATGCGGTATGCAACTGCGACTTTATAGTTTGCGTTTGCTGCTCTATGGCAATGGATGAGTTTTCAATTTGAAGCTTTGCAATTTTCTCATTCCGGTTCTGATTCGATCCGTTGAAAATATCAATGCTGGCAGCAAATCCGTAGTTCAATCCTCGGGCATTGTTTTTTGTGGTAAAACCCAAACTCGATTCTGAATCGCTGAAATTATAGCCTGTGTTCGCAGAAATCCTAGGAAAACGATTGCCTTTAATTTGCTTTAACTCCAATTCTGAAATCCGTTTATTGATCAGTTGCGCTTGTAAATCGGGATTTTGAGTGGTTGCTAAACGCTCTAATTCTGCTAGTTGCAAATCAGTAGCAATCAACACCTCATCATTGACCTTAAAGTCAATATTAGTATCGCGCGCCATGATTTCATTCAGTCTGATTTTGGTATTGATATACCGTTCAATTTGTCTGATATGAAGGGTCTTGTCCGTATTCAAATCCACTTTCGCATTGAGCACTTCCAATTTAGAAGCTTTACCAATACTAAATCGGTTATCGGCAAGCTGCACGCGCTGTTCTGAAATAACCAAGGTGCTATCCAAAGCTCTTAATTGTTGTTGTTGCTGTACCAAATCATAATAAGTAATCATCACATCACTCACTCGATTCAACACCGTGCTTTGCAGTTCTGCTTTTCCCAGTTTTTCAAGTTCTTTCAATTGATCATAGCGTGCGAACATCCTCAAGCCATCAAAAATAGTCCAATCCAAACCAACGCCATAACTAATATTGTTGTTTTTGGCATTATCCAATTCGATGACATTGCCATCCGAGCGTGTTTGAGAAATATTCTGAATGCTATTACTGGTGGTTCCCTGTGCAAAAACTCGCGGGAGCATCCCTGCAAACCCTGGACTTACGCCCAAAGAATCTGCTTTTAATGAATTATTTGACAAACGAATGTCGTAATTATTTTTTAGCGTAATTTCTACAGCTTCTTCAAGCGTTAGCAAGTCTTGGGCCTGTATTTGCAAGGACAATAGTCCTAGAAATACGCACAGATATACTGACCACAATTTACTCCCTTTCATAATTCTCAATTTTTTCAAATTCTGGATGTTGTTTTCTTTCTCGAGACCACATCATATAGATCGCTGGAATAACAAACAAAGTTAAAATAAGCGAGAACATCGTTCCTCCAATAATGACGACTCCCATCCCAATACGACTTACAGATGCCGCGCCAAGGGAAAGTGCAATTGGCAAAGCACCCAATGCAATAGTTAAACTGGTCATTAAAATGGGACGCAATCTGGATACAGCAGCTTTTTGAATGGCCTCATGTTTAGGTACCCCTTCCTCCCGAAGTTGATTGGCAAATTCCACAATCAAAATCCCGTTTTTCGTCACGAGACCAATGAGCATAATCGTACCAATTTGACTGAAGATATTCCACGTCTGTCCAAATAACCACAACGAAAACAAAGCTCCTGCGACGGCCATAGGTACGGTTAGAATAATCACAAACGGATCAATAAAACTTTCAAATTGTGCTGATAAAATCAGGAAGATGAGCAACAATGCCAATCCAAAAGCAAAAAGCGTGTTGGAACTACTCTCGACAAAATCGCGAGATTCGCCACCTAAATCAGTGGTAAAAGAATCGTCCAATACTTTAGCTCGGATATTTTCCATGGCTTCAATTCCATCGCCAATGCTCATCCCCGGCGCTAAACTTGCCGATACCGTAGCCGACATATAACGGTTGTTGTGATACAATTGCGGCGGACTACTATGCTCTTCCGTGGTTACTAAATTGTCCATTTGAATCAATTGGCCTTTATCGTTCTTCACGTACATCGATTTCAGATCCATCGGTTCGTTGCGATCTTTCTTATCAAATTGTCCAATCACTTGATACTGCTTACCATTCATCATAAAATATCCAAAACGTTGTCCGCTTAAAGATAACTGCAGCGTTTGCGCCACATCCAACACAGAAACGCCTAAACTTTTCGCTTTATTTCGATCAATCGTGACGTAGATTTCAGGTTTATTGAATTTCAAATTCACATCCGTATTGGCAAAAACCGGATTGTTTTCGGCTTCTTCCATAAACTCAGGAATTTTCTCTTGGAGTTTCTCAAAATTCGGAGCCTGGATAATGTATTGAATCGGCATTCCGCCTCTTCTATTCACCGCAATGGTTGGCGTTTCAGAAACACTCACACGGGCATTTTCATAACTTCTGGTCCAGCGGGCAAGATCCTCAGCAATTTCCTTTTGCGTACGATCGCGCTCACTAGGATCCACCAATGAGATTGTAGCACGGCCACTATTTACGGAAGAAGACCCAAAACCTGGAGAAGTAATAATCAAACTCACTTTCTTTTCAGGAATGGAATCATTGATCAAATCGGTTATTTCATCCATAAACCGATCCATATAATCATAGGATGCGCCTTCCGGTGCCGTGACATTTAGACCAATATAACTACGATCATCATATGGCGCCGTTTCTTTTTGAAGTAAGCTGAAAAACACGCCGATCATCACTATACAGACGACCAAAATTGGGAAACTCAACCATTTCTTGGTCATAAATTTACCTAATGAATTCCCATAGGCATTATTCATTTTCACAAAATAGCGTTCTGTGAAATTATAGAATCTTGAACGTTTCTGTTTCCCCGGCTTCATCATGTATGCGTTTAACATCGGTGTCAAGGATAAAGATACAAATGCCGAGATCATGACCGCCGAAGCAATGACGACGCCAAATTCCCTAAACAATCGACCGACAAATCCTTCCAAGAAAATAACCGGTAAAAACACGGCCGCCACAGTAACCGAAATGGAAATAACCGCAAAGAAAATTTCGTTAGAGCCTTTTATCGCCGCTTCAATGGGCGACATGCCTTCCTCAACTTTTTTATAGATATTTTCTGTGACCACAATACCATCATCTACTACCAAGCCAGTAGCCAATACAATCGCAAGAAGGGTCAAAACATTGATTGAATATCCAAACATCCACATAATAAAGAACGTAGAAATCAAGGACACCGGAATATCCACCAATGGACGCAACGCCATCGACCAATTTCTGAAAAACAAGTAGATGACCAAAATTACCAACACTATCGAAATGGCCAAAGTTTCAACCACTTCCGTTATCGCACGTTTGACAAACAAAGTATCGTCAACAACGACATTAAGCTTGAAATCAGCCGGTAAATCCTCCTTCATTTTTTCAAATTCCGCATAAAAAGCGTCTGCAATTGCCACGTAATTCGTTCCAGGTTGAGGAATAATAGCCAATGCAATCATCGGTTGCCCTGAATCGCTCAACTTGGTTTCCATATTTTCTGCTTCCAAGGTCGCATTTCCAATATCACTAAAACGCACTACTTTTCCGCCCTCGGCCGAAATGATGATATCATTGAATTCCTCTTCCGTGGAAAGGTTGCCGATCGTTTTTACACTCAATTCAGTATTGGCTCCGGTTAATTTACCAGAAGGTAACTCCACGTTTTGCGTCAATAAAGCTTGTCTGACTTCGGCAACGGTCACACCGTACGATGCCAATTTTAAGGGATCAATCCACAAACGCATCGCATAACGACGTTGCCCCCAAATTTGTACACTACTTACACCAGGGATGGTTTGTAAGCGTTGCGCCAATACATTATCGGCATAATCTGTAAGTTCTAGGATGTTTTTATTATCACTTTGAACCGTCATCGAAATAATGGCACGCGAATCAGCATCCGATTTTGCCACCACTGGTGCCGCATCAATATCCTGAGGCAAACTCCGTATGGCTTGTGAGACTTTATCGCGCACATCATTAGCAGCTTCCTCGATATCCTTACCGAGATTAAATTCAATGCTAATTCGACTAGAACCTTGATTACTTGAAGATGTAATATTTCTAATTCCATCAATCCCGTTGATGGCCTTTTCAAGTGGTTCCGTGATTTGAGATTCGATAATATCGGCATTCGCCCCAGCGTAATTGGTGCTGACGGATATTTGTGCCGGATCAATAGATGGGAACTCCCTAACGCCCAGATAGGTAAATCCAATAACCCCGAAAAGCATGATGGTCAAATTCATCACGATGGTGAGTACAGGGCGCTTTATACTTAATGTAGATAAACTCATCTGCTTGATTAATTCTTTAATTTCACTTTTACTGGCGTGCCATTTTTAAGCGACATCACACCCGAAGTTAAAATGGTATCGCCCACTTTAATTCCAGAAAGCACACGCACATCAGTAGCTGATCTTGTACCTGTTTCCACGATAACTTCCTTAGCAATTCCATCTTCAGCTACATATATCTTCTTTCCATTTTGTATCGGAATCAAAGCTTCTGTAGGAACGAGCAACGCATCGGTGACGACTTCAAGCGGCATGGTTATGTTCGCAAAAGTTCCAGGATATAACTTTCCGTCTTGATTCTCGGTAATGGCCCGCATTTTCAAAGTCCGCGTCGCAATGTCAACCTGAGGCTCAATAGCGTAAACTTTAGCAGTATGTACTTCTGTGGAATTGGACGTTGTGAAGGTCAGCACACTTCCCACTTTCATTTGTGAAGCATATTTTTCAGGAATGGCAAAGGTCAATTTTAGTTGACTCGTATTGACTAAATTGGCAATCGGAGTGGCCGGTGTGACATAGGTTCCTTTCGAAATGGAGCGCAAACCGATAGTTCCTGAAAATGGGGCACGCACCGTCGTTTTTGATAATTGGGCAGCGATTAAATCAGATTGGGCACGAGCAGATTCAAAATCGGCATTGGCCACGTCATATTCTTCTTGACTTATGGCCTGCTTTTCCAATAAAAGCTTGGCGCGTCTTTGATTTTCAGAAGCTAATTGTTGTGCTGTTTTTACTTTAGATAATTGGGCGCGCAACTCCACATCATTCACATGAAAAAGTACTTGTCCTTTGGAAACTTTTGTACCTTCTTCAAAATTGATACTTTCGACCACCCCAGAAACCTCACTTCGAAGCTCAATGTCTTCATTGGCCTCCAAAGTTCCTGAAAGATTGATATTATCTGCAAAGGTCCGGGCTTTCAGCACCATTCCTTCAACCCCCATGACGTTGGCGGTTCGTTTTGCATTTTGCGGACTGTTAGTTTTGGCATTCGAACTAATCCTGTAAACAACAAGCGCAATTATTCCACAAATAAGAAGTGTGAAAAAAACGTGTCTTTTTTTCATTAAGCGGGGTTTAATTTAGATTAAGGAAATGTTCCTTTTCCACAAATCTAATTTTTTTATATTCAGAAGCATAGGAGTTGGTTTATTTTAACAAATTTTAAGAGAGTTAAATTGATCTAGCTCCTTCAACATGAAATGCCTAATTTCTCGTTAAGAACAAAGATGGCTTATTCAAAAAATCCATTTCATTATCTTATGCCTTTGAAATTGAATTGTTTTATGAAAGGCTTTCTCAAGGCATTCTCTGGCAAATTCTTTTGACACCACTAACCTACTATATTTCAAGCACATGATTAAACCCTCTTATCTTTACTGCAACTTGAAAAAGAATTCTTTAGTCATGCTATGGCGAAAATCCTCATCTGCATAAAAGTTATATTTGTTATATCGATCTATGTAATCACCAATCAAACATTCTGTAAATCAAAGATAGAAACGGTAAAGTAAAATTATACTTGTTTCATCATTTCTTTCTTTATTTCCTCCACTTCATCAAACTCCCCATCAATAATCAAATTTGGTTTATAGGTAAATCTTGAAACAACAATATGCGTTAAAAACGACAAAGTAAACCCAGGAATAAGCTCATACCAATCCTTGAAAGGATGGTCAAAATTAATCCAAATCAAAACCGTCAGGCCACCAACTAACATTCCAGCAAGTGCTCCCGCTTTACTTGATTTTTTGTACAAGAGCGAAAGTAGTATCAGTGGACCAAATGCAGCTCCAAAACCTGCCCAAGCGTTTCCTACTAAGTTTAAAATACTATCTCGAGGTTGCAAAGACAACACTAATGCAATGACAGCAACTACCAATACAGAAGCCCGACTGGCAACTAACA
>JBARDR010000207.1:0-3198 GCA_049795335.1 Gelidibacter sp.
CTCTTTGTCCTCAGGGGCGTAATAAAAGGTATGGGGATCAAAATCGGCAACAATCGCATTCAAATAAACTGCAAACCAATCTTCTCGCTGACGTTCATTGATATAATCGAACAACTCATTTAAGGAATTTAGAGTGGATTTACGTGCCTCTGCCTCTAATTCAGATAATGATTTCATTTCCTTTGGATCTTTAGTTTTATCTGATTTCGGAAGCTCCCTCATTTCTGAATCAAGCATTTGATATTCATCATCGGTCATGTTCTGAACTTTTTTCTTTGAAGAAACAGTATTTTCCTGCTGAGAAATCAAATCGTCATAATTGGCAATCGTTGAAAACTTAAGCTGGGTTCTCCAACGATCGCGCATTTCCTTTTTTGAATTGACATAAGCCAATTTCTTGTAATCCGTATTGATATCTTCGTCTACATTGTAATCAAATGGTTTTGCCAACACATCTTTATACAGAATTTGAGACTCTTCAATACGTTGCAATAAACGCTGATGGGTCAAATTAAAAAATGACAAATCGTAACTTTTTAACTGGTCGTCAATTTGATCTTTATAAGCTTCAAATTCTTTGATGTCTGAGGCATAAAAATAGCGTTTAAACGGATCTAGCTGATCCAAATACGACGCAAAAACCTGCTCAGAGAAAGCGTCATTTAAGTCTCTAGGACTGTAATGACCTTCTTCAAGAACATAGACTATCAACTGCATTAATAATTTATCCCTATCTGGATCGTCAAAGGTTTTAGTAGTAAAACTGCATGATGCAAAGGCTAGCATCAACGCCAACAACAAAACCTTATAATTCCTTTTCATGATATCTTTCATAGTGTTCTATAGCATTATTTAGAGCATAAGCGCATTAGGCGACTTATTATAATTCACTAAAGTAAAAGAAAAAACCATGCCAATAAAACCAATGCCTACTAATTTTTTGTTAAACCTCCCTAATTAGAGTTATAAGCCCTAATTTATGTATTTTAGCAAACTTAAATTAAGTTGAAAAATGAATAAAAGACCACTTATTTTAGTGACTAATGACGATGGAATTACCGCACCGGGGCTGAGAACTCTAATTGAAGTCATGAAAACAATTGGCGATGTTGTTGTCGTTGCTCCGGATAGTCCACAAAGCGCAATGGGTCATGCCATTACTGTCAATTCGACACTTTATGTTGAAGAGGTACAAATAGATCCTGACGGAACCATTGAATACAGCTGCTCTGGCACTCCCGCCGACTGCGTGAAACTGGCCGTTAAGCAAGTTTTGGGCAAACGACCGGATCTTTGCGTTTCAGGGATCAATCACGGTTCCAACTCCTCCATTAATGTCATTTATTCAGGTACCATGAGTGCTGCTTTGGAAGCAGGCATTGAAGGTATTCCTGCTATTGGGTTTTCATTTTGTGATTATAAATGGAGTGCCAACTTTGAAGTCTGTAAAGATTTTGTAAAAACCATTACTGAAAATGTCTTGAAAAATGGATTGCCGACAGGAGTGGTCTTGAATGTAAACATTCCTAATTTACCTAAAGAAGCTATTAAAGGCATTAAAATATGCCGTCAAGCAAAAGCCAATTGGGAAGAAGAATTTGACAAGCGCACCAACCCGAATGGCCGTGATTATTATTGGTTGGCTGGGAAATTCGTTAATTTAGATCAAGGCGAAGATACGGATGAGTGGGCCTTGGAACATGGTTATGTTTCCGTGGTTCCTGTTCAGTTTGACTTGACCGCCCATCACTGTATTCAAAACTTAAACACTTGGAATTTAAATGATTAAAAAAGAACTATTTATCGGTTTTTTGGTAGGATTAATTGCCAATGCCTTCGGCTTCATTATTGCCATCTTTATTTTCGGAAATGGCGCAAGCATTTCTGACGTTTTCAGACAATCATTAGCTCAGGGATTTTTCAACAAATTAGTTAGTATTGGCGCGTTATTGAATCTTGTTGCGTTTTTTCTATTCCTTAAACAAAAACGCGATTACCGGGCGCGAGGTGTTATTTTCGCAACGATTACCGTCACGATTGCCACGTTTTTATTAAATTACAAGTCATAAAAGCAGATTAATTCTGATCTGTTTTTTACCCTAATTTCGCGATTCACAAAAAATGAAATACTATATCATTGCTGGAGAAGCCTCTGGAGATTTACATGGTGCCAACCTCATGAAGGCATTGCAAAAACATGACGTGGATGCAGAATTCAGGTTTTGGGGAGGCGATTTGATGCAAGCGGTTAGCCCGACTCTTGTAAAACATTATCGGGAACTAGCTTTTATGGGCTTTTTGGAGGTGGTCATGAACTTAAAGGCCATCACCAAAAATCTGGCATTTTGCAAGGCTGATATTGAATACTACAATCCAGACATTCTTATTTTCATTGACTATCCCGGATTTAATTTGCGCATTGCCAAATGGGCGAAGCAAAAAGGATATCAAACCCATTATTATATTTCGCCTCAAATTTGGGCTTGGAAAGAAAACAGGATTCATGCCATCAAACGTGATGTTGATAAGATGTATGTCATATTGCCGTTTGAAAAATCGTTTTATGAAGACAAACATCAATATCCTGTCGAGTTTGTTGGCCATCCCTTAATTGATGCTATTGCAGATAGAAAGCAAGTAGGCGAAACTGAGTTTAGGGACAAACACAAACTTTCTGACCTACCGATTATCGCCTTACTACCAGGAAGCAGAAAGCAGGAAATCCGAAAAATGCTATCCGTTATGTTAAGTGTTGTTAAGGATTTTGAAGATTATCAATTTGTTATTGCAGGTGCACCTAGTCAGGATTACGAATTTTACAGCAGCTTCATAAAAAAGGAAAATGTATCCTTTGTCAATAATGTCACTTACGATCTATTGAGTATTTCAACCGCTGCTTTGGTAACTTCAGGAACGGCAACCTTGGAAACTGCCTTGTTTAAAGTACCAGAGGTTGTGTGCTATAAAGGTAGTTGGTTGTCCTATCAAATTGCAAAACGCATCATCAATTTAAAATACATCTCCTTGGTAAATCTGATAATGGATAAACCCGTAGTCGTCGAATTAATTCAGGATGATTTCAACACCAAACGTCTAAAAAAGGAACTTTACCACATCCTGCAACCTGAAAAAAGGGAACAACTTTTTATGGAATATTTTGAATTGGAAAAGCAACTAGGCGGAAAAGGGGCGAGCGAA
>JBARDR010000208.1:0-4777 GCA_049795335.1 Gelidibacter sp.
GCTCCTATATATATGTATAATGATTTGCCTGTTCAAAAAGGTAAAGGTCGTTTCGGTCCCTTCATTAAATGGAACGACATGTTTATAAACGTCAATAAGAAATATGATTGGGACAATTTATCTGACAGTGATATTGTAGAATTGATTGAAGATAAAATTCAGAAGGAAATAGATAAGGTCATCCACAATTGGGAAGATGAAGGAATTCGTGTGGAGAAGGCACGTTGGGGAAGGCATAATATCATTAAAGGAAAAATAAAGGTTGAATTGGCCAAAACGGTTGATGTTTCTAAATTGACTTTGGAAAGTGCCAAAGCGATGATTGAAGAAAAAACCCCAAAAAAGAAAGCTGCCGCAAAGAAAGCTCCTGCTAAAACTGCAAAGAAAATGCCTGCTAAGGCTGCCAAAAAAACAACAACTACAAAAAAGAAGTAAGCCATGACCTTTAATTTTTTGACGCCGGTTTCTGATGCGGTTTTGTCAGACAATGAGTTGTTGTCACCACAAGCCTTGGGAATAAAAATGAAGATTCATACTGAGGAGGAGGGACTTCCAGATCTTGACGGTGTAAAGATTGCCATTATCGGTGTTCTTGAAAACAGGAATGATGTCAATTATACTGGGGCTGAGGTACTACTGGAGCCTATAAGAAAGGTGTTTTACGGTTTATTTCCTGGCAATTGGCACACTACCATTGCCGATTTGGGCGATATCATTAAAGGAGATAGCGTGGAGGATACTTATTTTGCCTTGCGGACAACTATTGCCGTCTTACTCGAAAAACAAATCATTCCTATTATATTAGGAGGAAGTCAGGACTTGACCTATCCTAATTATAGAGCTTACGATAGTGTTTTACCAATGGTGAACATTGTCAGTGTGGATTGTAATTTTGATTTGGGAGATTCCTCATTGCCCATGAAAAACAATAGTTATCTGGGGAAAATCATTTTAGAACAGCCTTATAATCTGTTTAACTATTCCACCATTGGCTACCAAACCTATTTCAATTCACAAGAAGAAATAGATTTGATGGAGAAGCTTTACTTTGAAGCTTATCGTTTAGGCGAAATATCAAAATCCATTAATGTTGTGGAGCCTGTCATGCGAGATGCCCATATTGTGAGTATCGATTTAAAAGCAGTGAAGGCGTCGGAAGTTTCTACCGAACAAAGATATTCACCAAATGGCTTAGATGGAAAAGAAATTTGCGCCATTGCAAGATATGCAGGGATCAGTAATAAGGTGTCCTCTTTTGGTATTTATGAATACCAGCATTCAAATGATGGTTATGGAACTGCAATGCTTGTAGCGCAAATGTTATGGTATTTTGTTGAAGGCGTTAACTGTCGCGTTAAAGAAGATCCGTTAAATGATGACGTCAACTATCAGAAATTTAACGTTTTAATAGATGATGATGAGTTGATTTTTTACAAAAGCATCAAAACGGGGCGCTGGTGGATCGAAATTCCTTTTTTACCAGAGGTCAATAATAAATTAAAGAAGCATACGTTATTACCATGCATGCATGACGATTATATCGAGGCTACACAAGGGAAAATACCAGAAAGATGGTACAAAGCCTATAAGAAAAACAGCTTTTAATCACCTTTGGAATGGTTCTTTCATCGATGAAAGGGCCTCTTTTTAGGATGAAATGCAAAAAAAGTAAGAAATAAATTGTTTTTTTAAAAATATATAGATATGTTTACTCCCTCAAATAAAGGTAACATAAAATTTACTACTAAATAATTTAACCTCGAGTTTTTATGAATATGAAGAAGTTCGCTTTATTAACCGCTGTTTTAGCTCTATTGGCTAGTTGTAATTCTGGAGACAGAGGAGAACTTGTAGGAGTTAAAGGAAAGAAATGGCATCCGGAAAAACCATATGGAATGACCCTAGTTCCAGGTGGCTCATTTATTATGGGTAAATCTGACGATGATTTGGCTGGTATTTACGATGCTCCAACCAAAACTGCAACTGTTAGAGCCTTTTACATGGATGAGACTGAAATCACTAATAGTGAGTACCGTCAGTTCGTTAACTGGGTAAGAGATTCTATCATTAGGACTAAATTGGCAATCATGGCTGATGAAATCGGTGAGACACCAGGAAATGGAGGTATTGGAGAATTTGCATTTAGAGATGCCGATCCAGATAATATGACCGTTTATGAAAAATACATGTATGATACCTATAGTGGTTTAGGTCCAACTGGTTTTGAAGGCCGACCATTAAATAAAAAGGTAAAGTTGATTTACGATACTAGTAAGTATCCGGATGAGTATTATGCTGAGGTAATGGATACTATGTATTTGTCATTGGAGGAATCTTATAATGGACAACGTACTTGGGATGTTACCAAATTCAAGTTTAAATATACGTATATGGACATCCAAAAAGCCGCTAAAAACAGAAACCTAAAACGTAAAGACGTTTTGGTAACTGAGGAGGTTCAAATTTATCCAGATACAACCGCTTGGATCAGAGATTTCGCTTATTCCTATAATGAGCCCAT
This sequence comes from Gelidibacter sp., assembly GCA_049795335.1. Taxonomy (GTDB): domain Bacteria; phylum Bacteroidota; class Bacteroidia; order Flavobacteriales; family Flavobacteriaceae; genus Gelidibacter. Next base: position 2,522 of record JBARDR010000208.1, read on the forward strand.
GCACAATGATTATTTTTGGCATGAAGCATACGGTGCATATCCAGTTGTTGGTGTGTCTTGGAAACAAGCCAATGCGTTCTGTAACTGGAGAACATTATATAAAAACTCTTACCAAAAAAGTAAAGCTGCTCAAAACGTAAACTCTTTCAGATTACCATCAGAAGCGGAATGGGAATATGCTGCCAGAGGCGGTCTTCAAGGTGCTACATTTCCATGGGGTGGTCCGTACGCTAAAGATGATAGAGGTTGTTTCTTAGCTAACTTTAAACCATTGCGTGGTGATTATGCAGCTGATATGGCCCTATATACTGTGGAGGCAAAATCTTATGAGCCAAATGATTTCAATTTATATAACATGGCGGGTAACGTATCGGAATGGGTGAACGGATCTTATGACCCGGCATCCTATGAATATATGTCCACGATCAACCCTAACGTCAATGATGCTAACAATCAGCGTAAAGTTGTAAGAGGTGGATCATGGAAAGACGTAGCGTATTTCCTACAGGTAAGCTCTAGAGATTATGAATATGCTGATTCCGCACGTAGCTATATTGGCTTTAGAACTGTACAGGATTATATGGGAACAGATATTACTGCAAATGCAGCCACCAACAAAAATTAAGAACCTTAACAACCAAAACTAAATATTAATCTACTAAGTAATTTTAACTTAACTAAAAACACAAATTATGGCACAATCAAGAGTAAGAAAAAGAATTATGATTATGACTTATGGCTTAGGTGCCGCAGTAGTAATCTTAGGAGCATTATTTAAAATCATGCACTGGCCTTATGGAAATCAAATGTTGATCCTTGGTCTAATAACAGAGGCCGCAGTATTTGCCATATCCGCTTTCGAACCAATGGACGACGAATTGGACTGGTCTTTAGTATATCCTGAATTAGCAGGTGGACCATCATTGAATAAAAAAATTGAGCAGCCTAAAGACGCGGAAGGACTTTTATCTAAAAAATTAGATGCCTTACTTAAAGACGCGAAAATTGATGGTGAATTAATGGCCAGTTTAGGTAATAGCATCAAGAACTTTGAAGGTGCTGCTAAAGGAATTAGCCCAACGGTTGATTCAATGGCTGCGACTAGAAAGTATGGTGAAGAAATGTCATTGGCTGCTGCTCAAATGGAGTCCTTGAACAGTCTTTATAAAGTTCAGATGGAATCTGCAAGTCGTCAGGCTGCAATCAACGAAGAAGCTGTTGAAAATGCCACAAAACTTAAAGATCAGATGAAATCGTTAGCGTCTAATTTGTCATCATTAAATGGTGTTTACGGTGGTATGCTTTCTGCAATGAACAGAAACAACTAATTAGTAGAATTATACAAATCAACCACTAAAACTAATTAGAAATGGCAGGAGGAAAATTGTCCCCAAGACAAAAAATGATTAACCTTATGTATTTGGTGTTTATCGCAATGATGGCACTTAATATGTCGAAAGAAGTGCTTTCAGCATTTGGGTTAATGAACGAAAGAATCACTGATTCCAATGCGTCGGCAACGGTTCGTAATGAAGCATTTATGCAGGGGTTAGCGGCAAAGGTTGAAGAGCAACCAGCTAAATACCAACCGATAAAAGCTAAAGCTGATCAAATTGATAAATTATCAAACGAATTTAATTCCTATTTAGAAGGTCTTAAAACTGGAATGTTGAAATCAGTTAAAGATCCTACTAAATATGAGGAGATGGACAGAACGGATCATTTGGATGAAAAATTGTTCGTCGGTGATAATATGTCTAAGGAAGGTCAGGAGTTTATAAATAAAATCAAGACTTATAGAGAAGGCGTTATCCAAGTATTGGGTGAAGGCAATCAAGACATTCAAGCTGATATTGTTAAGAAATTTGCAACCAACGATGTGAAAACATCTGAAGGTATCACTAAAGGATGGTTAACCTATCACTTTGAAGGCTTCCCAATGGTAGCTTCACTAACCAAGCTTACACAAATGCAAGCGGACGTTAAAACGATAGAATCTGAAGTGTTATCGTCCATGTTGGCCGGTGAGCAGGTAAAACAATTGTCAATGAAAAATTATGAGGCAATAGTAATTCCTGATAAAACGGCATTTTTTAGTGGTGAAAATTTCAAAGGAAAAGTTGTACTAGGTCGCTTTGACAATTCACTTAATTTTGATAAAATCGTTATTAACGGTAAGGAATTGGATAATACGGCAGGTGGCCAAGTTTTGCTTGATTTCCCTGCAGGTGCTGTAGGTGAGAGAGAGATTAAAGG
>JBARDR010000209.1:0-5665 GCA_049795335.1 Gelidibacter sp.
GCTCTAGATAGACTTCCACTCAAGTGCAGAAAAGTTTTTGAAATGTCTTGTTTGGATGGAATGAAATATAAGGACATTGCGCAAGAGCTCAACATCTCCTTAATCACTGTGAAATCGCAACGTGCAAGAGCGATTGAATTGTTAAAAAAACAATTAAAAAACAATCCGCATTTATTACTTTTTCTTACCTCAATATAAGGGTTAGTTATTCCTAGAAATCTACTTCAATTAGCGTCCAAGCTATAATAAGTTTTAACATTTATACATGTTAAAATCAGAGTTAAGAACATCCGTTCAATAAGTTTCACCAATTTATTATTCAAATTTATGGTCGTTTTCTTAACAAAAACAAAAATTAACTGTTAAAATTATTTTATTTTCCACCCATTTTGACATAAAAGGATTGTAAAGGTATAGTTAAAGGTTAATAAATCGTTAAAACTGTTTTACTGATAAATGTCCGATACAAAAAAAGAATTTTATATTTCTAGATTGATTATAAAATCAGTGTTAGAAACCCTCTCCAGTGAAGAGGCTATTGATTTGGAGGAATGGTTAAACCGGCCAGGTAATAGGTCATTCTATTCTCGAATCTTAAAGGAGGAAAACTTTCAAGATAAAGTCGATTTGTTTAAAAAGTTAAATACCGAAGCGGCCTATTCTCGATTAATTAATAGAATAGAGAAGCAACGGAAAGTTACAAGCCAAAAACCATCTATTGGGTTAGGCTCTATATATAAATATGCCGCGGTTGCTCTGCTGTTCATATCGGTTGGCTATTTCAGTTATTTTCATGTTTTGTCAAATGCTCCTGCTGAAATAACGGTCTCTAAAGTTGTTGATCTCAAACCTGGGTATAATAAGGCTACACTCGTTTTGGAAGATGGAACAGAAATCGATCTTGAGAAAAACGAGTTTGTTAAAGAGCAAACTTTAGCGAAGTTAAAAAATGAAGACAACACACTGATTTATGAATCCAACAGAAAAAATGAAAATTCAAAAGCTTCAGAGATTGTAGGGACAAACACATTATTTGTCCCAGTTGGCGGAATTTATAAACTTGTGCTGCCTGATGGTTCTACGGTGTGGTTAAATTCTTCGTCTTCATTAAAATATCCGACCTCGTTTGAAGGTGATCAGAGAATGGTGGAATTATCTGGAGAAGCTTATTTTGATGTTGTAAAAGATGATAGCAAAGCATTTATTGTTAAAACGAAAACGAGAGATATTTCAGTGTTAGGAACTTCCTTCAATGTTTCGGCCTATAATGATGATATTTTCTTTGCGGCCACTTTAGCTGAGGGAAAAATAAAGCTTACTCACGAAAATACAAAAGAGGTGTTTTTAAAGCCCGGTGAACAGGCTATAGTGGATTATAATTCTTTTAACACTTCCCAAGTTGTAAAGGTGGATCCTGAAATTTATTCTACTTGGAAAAACGGAACTTTTTTCTTTGAAAATGAGAGTCTCGAAAACATTCTAAGGAAAGTTGGGAGATGGTATAATTTTCAAACCGATTTCTCTGAGGCTCGACTTAGTAAAATAACTTTTACGGGTTTGGCTTCTAAAGAGTTTCCCGCTAAACGTTTATTAGATAGAATAAGTAAGTCGTCAAACATAACCTATGAAATAATTCAAAACAATGAAAATGAAGAAAGTATAATTAAAATTTCAAAAAAGTAGAATAAAAAAAGGGAAATGCGTCAACATTCCCCCTTAAAATTCTTAGTTGCTAATCCTTGTGCTAACAGTAATTAACTAAACTAAAATGTAAAAATATGAAAAAAAGATTATCGGCCATCGATGATGGTCAAGTCAGATTATTAAAGGACCAAATACTTTGGATAATGAAAAAAAGTTTAATTGCATTTTGTATACTATTTATGAGTACTTCGGCTTTTGCATTTTCTCAAAAGATATCATTAGACCTTGGTGAAGTGACAATCGGACAAGCCCTAAAAAGTATAACAGCAAAAACCAAAATCAATTTCTTTTATAGCGATGTAGAGCTCGACATAAATAAGATGGTCAATGTTCATTTCAAGAATGTTGAAATATTAACTGTCGTTAAAAATTTGGTAGGTTCTTCCTATGATGTTCAAAATGATGAGGAAAATGTCATCTTAATTTTTCCTGCCAATGCACCATTGAAAAGGAATGCTATTGGCCTGCAGTCTATGCAAATGACTATTAAGGGAAAAGTAACCGATGCGGATGGGATGGCACTTACAGGGGCTACCGTTTTGGTGAAAGGAACCTCTGTAGGAGCCGTTACTGGTTTTGATGGAGATTTCTCGATTATGATACCAAATAAGTCCACAACTTTAGTGTTTTCATATGTAGGTTTTGTTACTCAAGAAGTGGTTGTTGGAGACCGCACCACTATTGAAGTAACATTAGAAACAGATAATGCTACTTTAGAAGAAATAGTTATTGTGGGTTATGGTACACAAAGAAAAAAAGATATCGCTGGAGCAATATCAACGGTTAAAGCAGACGAACTAGTCTTATCGTCATCACCTTCAGTGGGCGATGTGCTAAGAGGGAAAGTTTCAGGATTGCAAATCACTCAAAATAGTGCACAACCAGGAGGTGGTTTAAATATCCAGATTAGAGGTGCGGGATCAATTAACGCTTCTAACGATCCGTTGGTGGTGGTTGATGGATTTCCTATCACTGAATTCCAGCAACCTGGAACGGGAAATAGGTATAGTGGCGGGACACAAAGTATTTTGAACTCCTTTAACCCTAATGATATTGAATCAATTTCAGTGTTAAAAGATGCGAGTGCCACTTCTATTTACGGTGCCAGAGCAGCCAATGGGGTTATTTTAATTACCACTAAAAAAGGCGTCGCAGGGAAAGTTCAAGTAGATTTCTCTTCATCATATTCATACCAAGCGTATAACGATAGTTTCGACGTCTTAAGTTTAGGCGAGTGGATGCAACTAAGAAATGATGCGGCCTTAGAAAACTGGAAATTTCAAAATAGAGTAACGCCTTACAGCAGTGGAAATATTAGCAGTCGAACTTTAGAAGAAGCCATAGCAAACCCTGTAAATGGTGTTGCATTTAAAAGATTTTATTCAGATGCTCAAATAAATAATGCAGGCCAAGGAACCAATTGGTTGGATTTGGTAACTAGAGATGGTAGCACCCGGCAATATAATTTAGCATTAAGAGGAGGTACGGAGTCCACCAAATATTACTTATCGGGTAACATGTATCAACAAGATGGAGTGCTAAAGAATTCATCTTTTGATAGAGCATCGTTAAGGTTCAACTTGGATCAAAAATTAACCAACTTTTTAAGTATGGGGATGAATTTTACCATGAGTAGAATTAATAACGAAAACAGCCAATTGGGTGGAGATCGTTATGAAAATTCTGGTATTATAAGATCGGCATTGCAATATGGCCCACACATTCAGGCTATTGATGAGTTTGGAAACTATCCAATCAACCCAGACAACTCACAAGAGCCAAATCCATATTCACTTTTGACTATTAGCGATCAGGGGGTGATTGATAGAACGCTGACCAACTTTTTTATGGAAGCCAAACCTTTTCCTGGTTTAACGGCAAGAGCTCAAATAGGGATAGATCAAGGTTACACAAGTAGGAACACCTATTTGCCTAGAACGACATTATATGGAGCCTTAGAAAATGGAAAGGCATCCATCGCTAATCAGAAAAAGAATGACGGGCTATTTGATTTTACTTTGAATTATTCCAAAATACTTTATGACGACCATAATTTTAATGTCTTAGTCGGGTATTCAAGACAAAAATACAGATCAGAAAGTGCTTCTTCAGGAAATAGCGACTTTATTACGGATGCTTTTTTATGGAACAATATGAATGCAGGAGCGGGCACAAAAACCTTGGGTTCCTCCAAGTATGAAAGCAATTTGGTTTCCTATTTTGGTAGATTAAACTATGTTTATAAAGACCGATACATTTTAACATCCACCATTAGAAGAGATGGGTCAAGTGTGTTCTCTAAAAATAATCGATTTGCTATTTTTCCTTCGGTCGCTGCAGGATGGGATATTGCAGGAGAGCCATTTATGGCAAAACTTAACAACAATGTTTCACAGTTAAAGCTGCGAATTGGCTATGGCCAAACGGGAAATGCTGACATTGGATCTAATGCCTATGCTGCTTATTATGCACAGCCTGGTTACTTAAATCCAGATGAATCTATATTGATTGGTGTGTTTCCATCACGATTGGAAAATCCTGATTTGAAATGGGAAACCACTAAAGAGACGAATATTGGTCTTGATTTTGAAATATTTAACAGACGAATATCGGGTTCTGTGGAGGTTTATAATAAGGAAATCTCAGATTTACTTCAGTTAAAGCCTATCAATTCTTATCATGAGATTAATACGGTTTGGGCAAATATTGGTAGCACACAAAGTAGAGGTATTGAACTCACCTTAAATACCGTAAACGTAGATACTGAAAGCTTTAAATGGCACAGTACCTTGACCTTTTCTAAATTTAAGGACAGATGGAAAGAAAGAGCTGGAGATTGGAAACCATCAATTTATCAAAAAGAAAATGATCCAATTCGTGCCCGATACTCCTATTTATCTGATGGGGTCATGCAAATTGGAGAAACAGTACCTGCCCAACCAGAATTGTTTCCTGGTCAAATTAAAGTCAAAGATGTTAATGGTTTTTTAAGAGATGCTTATGGAGATCCTATTGTTGATGAAAACGGAAGGTTTGTTGCTACTGGCCAGCCAGATGGTATCATTGATGAAGCTGATATCGTATTATTAGGTTCATCTGATCCAGATTTTATTGCAGGGTTTAGTAATACCATAAAATATAAGAATTTTGAACTTAGATTTCATTTCAACGGGATGTTTGGAAGAGAGATCATAGATCAAACTGACGTTGCTTTAGGTGTTTCTGCTGATGGCGTTTGGCAAAATGGACGTAACGCTTTAAGAGCCATATATGATAGATGGACGCCTGACAATCCAACGAATACAAGACCTGCTTCCCATTATGGCTATACGCAATATAGTGCCGGCGATTTTTTCTTACAAGACGCTTGGTTTGTAAGACTTCAAAACCTCTCATTCGCATATAATTTACCGTCTAAATGGTTGGGCAAAGTTGTGAATACTGCAACTATTAGATTGGATGCTCAAAACTTATTCCTAATTACTCCATTTGGCGGCGTCGACCCTGAAACTGTTGGATACGATAGTAGATTGGAAGGAACCGGTGTAGATCCTTCAAACTTGGTAGCAGCATATCCTAACGTTAAAACCTACACCATAGGTATTGATTTAAAATTTTAAAAAATTAAATGAATATGAAAAAATTTAAGCAAATAATGATGCTAGGGTTAATTATTCCTCTAGCCTTCTCATGCAATCCAGAACTAGAGTCCATTAATTATGATGAGATAAATCCGAGTATTTTCCCAGCTTCCGAGGCCGATGTTGAGGCATTGGTGGTGGCTGCTTATTATCCATTAAGAGGTTCTTGGTGGGATGGTATCCACACGACATCAGAGCAGGGGATTATGTTTATAAACGATGCCTCAACGGAAATTCTACAAGGCGATTATGGTGTACAGCAATTGGCGTCTCTTCAAAGTTATACCCCAGTCAATGAGGAAGTAACCAGATACTATGAC
>JBARDR010000210.1:0-2344 GCA_049795335.1 Gelidibacter sp.
TTCAAGGGAGTATTCTTCTCTGATTTACGTCTTAAAGAATGCGAAAACGCCGTTTTAAGGCGTTTAAAGGATGGTTTTTTGACCAAGTAAGGTTTTATGTATCTGTTTCCCTGAATCGTGCTAAAAAGTTATTTAAAATCACTACTTTTTCATAGTAAAAATGAATTAAATTTAAATAAACTATAAAAATAAACTATAACGTTTATTTTCGTAAAACTATCTGTTACTTTATTACATTTGCAGCAAAATTTTAATAAACACAAAAAATGAAAAAAGGTTTTATCGCTCTATTAACTTTGGTGATTTTATCATCATGCCAAGAGCAAACAAAAATTGGATTTGTTGATAACGGCAAATTGATTAACGATTACCAAAAGAAAAAAGATATTGAAGCACAATTTGAAGTTGAAATTGCAGCCTTTAATAAAAGAGTCGATAGTATAGGTCAAACTTTCCAAGCTCACGCAGCACAATTGCAGGAAAAAGATCCTAAAATGGCTCAAAAAAGCTCGCAAGATCAGTACCAAGCCTTAGCGCAACAATACCAAAACTTCCAACAACAATCGCAAATGGAAGAGCAGCAAATTCAAAGAAGAGGTCAGACTCAAATTGATACGCTTATCAAAACGGTAAGAACTTTTGTTAAAAATTACGGAGAGAAAAACGGTTACACTTACATCTTAGGAAGTAATGAAGCGGGAAGTGTGATGTACGGAAAAGAAAGTCTGGATGTGACTAAGGAAATATTAGAAGCGTTAAACGCTGAAAAAAAATAAGAAATTTCTTATAAAATATCATCTTAATATCTAAGAGCCAGTTTTTTAACTGGCTTTTTTATGTAATAACCGCGTCAGTTTAATAGATAAATCAGTTAGGATGATTTTTGAATTCCCGTTGCGTTCAATATGATAAATCGCATCTTCAAGTTCCTGACTAATGTCCATGATATTGCCTTCATGAACAAAAGGCGCAAAGTTTTCCAGTTTAAAATTCTTGGTTTTAGGCTCCATAAATACCAATGAATTGGAATTATAGTTCATCAATAAGGCCTGTCTGAAAAAATCGATGCAAAATAGCAGGAATTGCTTTTGTGTTTCACGCCCAGTTTTTGCCACTTGCTCGCTCCAGCTGATGAGATCATGAATGGCCATTTTGTTGCCTTTGGCTTTAAACGCACTTCTGATCCAAAACACAAACCATTCTTCAAACTGAATATCTTCAGAATCATTATAGACTAAATCACAGGCTTTATTATAATTTCCGTTAGATTGAATGGCGATTTTTGTAGCTGTGCCTTCATCAAGTTGGTAATTTTTTTGAAGAGCTTCCACAATTACTTTTTCAGCCAATGGGGGAAAATTCAAAATTTGACAGCGCGATCGGATGGTACTAAGGATTTGTCCCGCATCTTCCGCGATAAGAATAAAGACGGTTTTGGCTGGTGGCTCTTCTATAAGTTTTAAAAGCTTGTTGGCTGCAGAAGTGTTCATCTTTTCTGCCATCCAAATCAGCATGATCTTGTAACCCCCTTCATAAGACTTTAGCGACAATGCCTTTACAATATTTAAAGCCTCGTCAACGCCTATCTGTCCCTGTTTATTCTCAATACCTAATATGCGGTACCAGTCAAATAGATTACCATAGGGGTGTTCTTTAGTTAACTGGCGCCATTCTTCCATAAAATGGTTTGAGACCGGATTTTTTTTAACCTTATCCGTAATGGCCACAGGAAAGGCAAAATGTAAATCAGGGTGAGATAAATTCTTAAACTTTAAGTTACAACTTTCATTGCCTCCTTCATTTTCAGAATTTTTATTGCCACAAAGTATGTATTGTGCGTAAGCAATAGCCATTGCCAATGTTCCCGAACCCTCAGGTCCAACAAAGAGTTGCGCATGAGGAATACGGCCATTGTCCGCGCTTTGGGTTAAGTGGTTTTTGAGGTGTTCTTGGCCTAAAACAGTAGTGAATTGCATGTCGCAAAACTATGTATTTTTTTCATAAAAATCGACAGAATTCCAATTCCTAAGAGAATGCATTTATAATCATTTCGGAATTAGTTACATTTGTTTTCATTCTATAAAAAACAAATACCGATGAAAACCCTAAACGATTTCAATTTTAAAGATAAAAAAGCACTTATCAGAGTAGATTTTAATGTGCCATTGGACGATCAGTTCCACGTGACGGATGATACGAGAATAGCTGCGGCAAAACCTACCATCATCAAAATATTGGAAGATGGTGGAAGTTGCATTTTAATGTCACATTTAGGACGACCAAAAGGTGTACAGGATAAGTTTTCATTGAAACATATTAAAGATGAGGTTGCGAAGATTATAGG
>JBARDR010000211.1:0-10476 GCA_049795335.1 Gelidibacter sp.
GTGAAATTTCCGCTTCTGGGTCTGATGAGCACGAAAACAGGAATCGTCAGGTTTTTTAAGGTCTGTTTTATCAAACCATAAGAAGGAGTGACGCCGCCAACTGCTAATTCGGAGCATAATTCGATGCGATGTGCTCCCGCATTTTGAGCGTTGATTGCTGACTGGTAATTAGAGGCGCAAATTTCTAGTTTCATAAGATTTCCTTTTTTTTTTTTTCGACACCGCTCAAGATAAACTCTGGCATGAGTCTCTTTTTTATAAACCTTTCGTTCCGTCACTTTGAAGCTTCATCACCAAAAAGGTTTTTTCAAGTTAATAATTATTTCGATTTAGTTTAATGACCTGACAGGTTTACTAAATCTGTCAGGTCTGGCATCAGTTTATAATTATTTCATCAATAAATGTCCAAGGCTTATGTTCTGCACCTGGTTTGCCTTTAGGAATTAAATGGGAATTTGGGATTTTTAAATATATATAGCGCGTGGTTTGATTGACTTCAACTTTCACATTCGCGTGTAAAGCGTCGCGCTCTGGAATTTCAGTCTTAGAATTTACAACCTGATTGTCCAGTGCAACTTCAATAAATTTCGGCGCATAAATCCATTGCCAAGGTGCTTCATAAAAGCGGGTTTCAATAGAATTAACGTCCATTTCTTCACCTAAATCAATATTAATAACTAAATCAACCCCATCAAATCCTAACCATTCCTTATCATTGATGCGGGTATCGCTTCCTGAAATGCCATTGACCAATCCTTGAATGCCACTTCCGGCATAGGTTTTACTTGGCTCAACATTAAGACTTATTTTTTTCCCAAGTGCTTTATGGTAAATAATAGGTTGTGTAAATGTCGAACCCATTTGTTTTTCAGAGTTAAAAACAGCCGCTTTTATGATGAGATTTTTGTTGATTGGAATGGCTTTCGAATAAATTGCTGAAGTTATTTTCGGTTCTGATCCATCGGTCGTATACCGAATCATTTTGTTTTGGATGAAAGTTTTTAGTTCATAGCCCTTTGGTGTTGATTCCCCTTCTACTTCATTCAAATGATTTGCATAGTTTATATCCAAAGCATCCAGGCGTTTATGAAAATGTTCCAATCGGGCGACAAAATCAGGATAGTTTTTACTTTCGGTGGGCGACCATACCACTTCGCTCATGGCAATCATTCTAGGGAATACCATATATTCCACTTGTTTTTCGTTTGGAATATACTCCGTCCATAAATTTCCTTGTGCGCCCAAAACGTATTTGGCTTCTTCTGCAGATAACTCTTCAGGAATTGGATTAAAACTATATACTTTTTCTAAAGATAAAAATCCGCCAATTGCTAAGGGTTCATCGGCGTTGTCAGATTGGTAATAATCAAAGTAACAGTGGGATGTTGGAGTCATAATTACATTGTGATGTTGTTTTGCAGCTTTCACCGCGCCATCAATGCCTCGCCACGACATGACAGTAGCATTTGGTGCTAATCCACCTTCCAATATTTCATCCCAACCTATAATTTGTCGGCCTTTGCTGTTGAGATATTTTTCTATTCTTGTGATAAAATAATTCTGAAGTTCATGTTCGTCTTTTAAGCCTTCATCTTTAATGCGATGTTGACAATTGGCGCATTTTTCCCAATGTGATTTCGGAGCTTCGTCGCCACCAATATGTATGTATTCACTGGGGAAAAGTTCCATAACTTCGTCCAGTACATTTTCCAAAAATTCAAAGGTTTCATCTTTTGAGCAGTAGATATCATCAAAAACACCCCAGGTTTCAGCGACTTTAATTTGTTCGCCAGTACAACCCAATTCTGGGTACGCAGAAATCGCAGCTTGTGCATGTCCTGGCATTTCAATTTCCGGGATTATGGTCACATGGCGCGTTTCGGCATAAGCAACCGCATCCTTGATTTCCTCTTGCGTATAAAAACCACCGTAACGTTTGCCGTCAAATTCTTGTTGGTCGGCATTATTGCTGCTTTTTAGGGTTTGATTTCTAAAGGCAGCGATTTCCTGCAATTTTGGATACTTTTTGATTTCAATTCGCCAACCTTGATCTTCGGTTAAGTGCCAATGAAAGGTATTCATTTTGAGCATTGCCAAAGCGTCAATATACTTCTTGATGAATTCAACGGGATAAAAATGGCGTCCAACGTCCAGGTGCATGCCTCTATGTATAAACCGAGGCGAATCGCTAATGTTGACGCACGGAATGGAAACAATTTTCTGTGAAAACGAATTATTCTCAAAGCTTACAGGTAATAATTGCCGTAAGGTTTGAACTGCATAAAAAGCACCATGATCTGTTTTAGCCCTGATTTCAATCTGTTTTGGCGAAATGGTTAATTGATAACCTTCGTCGTTTTCGATGCTGTAGTCCCTGACAAAGGTGATGGCATTGTTCTGTTTTAATTGAATGACACTGCCTTTTTCGATAAAATCTTTTAAAAAGTTGGCGGATACTTTAAAACTTTCGTCAAAAGTCATTCCAACAGAATTGTCGAGGATAAACTCCCCTTTTTGGCTTTCCATTTGGAAAGGCATTGGAAGTATTTGAAGCGCTTGTTTTTCGATATTTTGAGTATCACAATTGTATAACAAAATGATAAAAAGTATAAACGAAATAATTTTCTTGTTTGGCATTTTAGTATATTAGAGCCTTCAAAGATAACCTAAAAAGACAACTTATTTGTTTACCTCACTTAATGGATATTCAACAACATATTTTAAAACTTCGCGACGCACTTAATCAGCATAATTATAATTATTACGTTCTTGATCGGCCCACAATCAGTGACTATGATTTTGATATTAAATTAAAGGAATTACAAGCTTTGGAAGATCAGCATCCCGAGTTTGCTGATGAACATTCTCCGACCAAGCGTGTTGGTGGCACCATTACCAAAAACTTTGAAACGGTAGCGCATGAACATCGCATGTATTCATTGGATAATTCTTATTCTAAGGAAGATGTGTTGGATTGGGAAGCTCGGGTCAGAAAGGCGATTGATGGGGACGTACAATTTGTGTGCGAATTAAAGTATGATGGCGCTTCCATTAGTTTGACTTATGATCATGGAACCTTACTTAAAGCGGTCACTCGAGGCGACGGCGTGCAAGGTGATGATGTCACTGCAAATATTAGAACGATCCGATCGGTGCCTTTGCGTTTAAAAGGCGACGATTACCCGGCAAAATTTGATATTAGAGGCGAAATCGTATTGCCTTTTGAAGGTTTTAATAAGATGAACGAAGAGCGCATTGAAATTGGCGAAGAACCTTATCGCAATCCGCGGAATACAGCTTCAGGTAGTTTAAAGCTTCAGGACAGTGCAGAGGTTGCCAAACGGCCTTTGGAATGTTTGCTTTACAATATCACAGGGAATAACTTGAAAATCAATACGCAGTTTGAAAGTTTAGAAAAGGCTCGTGCGTGGGGATTTAAGGTGCCTAAAGCAGCTGTAGTGGTCAACTCCATCGATGAGGTATTTGAATTTATTGATTATTGGAATATCCATCGACATGATTTACCTTATGAAACCGACGGTGTCGTGGTTAAAATAAATGATTTGCATCAGCAAGACGAATTGGGATACACTGCCAAATCGCCGCGATGGGCCGTGGCCTACAAGTTTAAGGCGGAGCAGGTTTCGACACGATTAAACGAAATAACCTATCAGGTTGGACGAACGGGAGCTATTACGCCTGTGGCAAATTTGGCGCCTGTGGAATTAGCAGGAACGACGGTTAAGCGTGCTTCCTTACATAATGCGGATCAAATAGCACGATTGGATATCAGGGAAGGTGATGAGGTATTTGTTGAAAAAGGTGGGGAAATCATTCCTAAAATTATAGCCGTGGATTTTAGCAAACGTCCAGCCGATTCACAGCCAACGGAATATATTAAAAACTGCCCAGAATGTGGAACAGCATTGGTGCGAAATGAAGGTGAAGTGCAACATTATTGTCCAAATTATAATGGCTGTCAACCCCAAATCATTGGCCGAATCCAACATTTTATTTCACGGAAGGCTATGAATATCGATGGTTTAGGTGCTGAAACTGTAGCTTTATTGGTGAAGGAAAATCTTATTCATGACTATTCTGATTTGTACACGTTGATCAAAGAACAAGTGATTGGACTGGAGCGCATGGCTGAAAAAAGTTCAGAAAATTTAATCAATGGTATTGAAGCTTCCAAGCAAGTCCCATTTGAGCGCGTTTTATATGCTATTGGTATTAGATACGTAGGCGAAACCGTTGCTAAAAAATTGGCCTCTCATTATAAAAGTATTGATAATTTGCAGCAGGCAACCTTAATTGATTTGGTTACGGTTGATGAAATCGGAATGCGTATTGCTGAAAGTGTCGTCGATTTTTTCAATTCAGAACAAAATCAAACTATTATAAATCGATTAAGAAGCTTTGGCGTGCAATTAGAGATATGTGCTGATAAGTTTGCTAATCAAACTAATAAATTAGAAGGTCAGGCCTTCGTCGTATCTGGTGTTTTTGAATCGATTTCACGAGACGAATTGAAAAAAATAATAGAGGATAACGGTGGAAGGGTAGCCAGTTCCATATCATCAAAGACAAATTACGTTATTGCAGGAGATAACATGGGGCCAAGCAAGCGCAGAAAAGCGGAGCAATTGCAGATTTCCATACTTTCGGAAAATGATTTTATGTTACTTTTGAAGTAAATCACCTACAATTTTATTTATTTCATCGATTAAATGCGTATTTATCCGCTTAGTTGTAATAATTATTTATATTTGCTTGAACAACAGATATGTTAATATGATTATCCGAAGAATCTTAATTGGAGTTTTGATAGCCCTAGCCGTGATATTTCTGGGCTTTCAAGTTTTTGAGTTAGAAGTTGAAGCTTCGGGAATGAGAGCTTTGATTTTGGTTTTCTTAACAATTTTATATTGTCATACGGTTAGAGAAAAGCGTTTATTTTTCTTGTCGTTTTTGATTGTATTCACAATAGCCGATATTTTAGCCTTTATGAGTTGGAAAATTCCGCTTGTAACCAATAATCAGATTGATCTTGTGTATTACATTGCTAATTCTTTGTATATCATGGCTTATTCTCTTTTAATACTGCAAATGTTAAGCGCGATGAATGTGGTGGAGATAGTAAAAAAATATCCATTCCACATTCTTATTTTAATCGTCTTGGACGTGTTTTGCGTTGTAGTGGTTACTAATACTGCAATGCATAAATTATCATATCATGAGTATTACATGGAGTTTGTATACAATAGTATTATCATGATTTTATTGACGGTGTCTTTGATCAATTACATTCATAAAGAGGATAAAAAAGGCATCAATTTATTGGTGGGATCTATTTTTATCTTTTTTTCAGAAGTGATACAGTTGGCCTATTTTTATATCTCATCAATTAATTTGCTTAATGTGATGTGTTCCTTGTTTCTTGTGCTGGCTTTTTTCTTCTTCTATCTGCAGTCAAAACTTGTCTATGAGCCGCAAGAAAATTTAATGCACCGAGACTTGGTGGTTTAAATATCATTTTAAAAGCGTGTTTTATTCTGATTAAAACGCTTAAAGTGCAGCTTCTTAAATGGACATCTGTAATTTATGAAGCTTTACTTTTTAGTATGCATCGCAAATTTAGATTGAATCGATTATGATCGCTAAAACGACTTATAGCTTGCCATCTTATTGTGATTTTAATGATATAGTCGATAAAACGCATTTAATCAACGATTAAAGTCGGATTTTTTATTATATTTGCACAACCTACTTAGTTTAAATCTATCATGAAAAAATGGCATGACTTATTGCCGAATTGGGCAATTATTGTAATGTTGACTCTTATTGTTACGGTCAATATTATTTCTTCCTTTTTCGGATTTTCGTTACTATCGAAGGTTGCCGCCCTCGCTATCATTCCTGTGTTGCTTCTCTGCTATTTTTACAGACAACGTTTCATGGCGAATGTGTTTTATACCATCTTCATTCTCTATTTCTTAGGAATGCTTTTTAATGCCCTTGACCATCTGACTTTGTCTTCTAAACTGTCAGAATCCTGCTTTTTGGCAGTTTATGTGTTATTGGTCTTTGTGATGTTTGGAAAAGTAAAAGACGTGAAGTTTGAAGGCCTTGTGTCTATGTATCTCATTTTGATTCTTCTGGTGAACAGCTATTTTATGTACATCATGTTTAGCTCAGTAAAACATAGCATTGCCGATAGTGTTAATTTCACTTTGTCAGTAAGTAAGGGAATTGCTTTATTGCTGATGAGCTTTTTAGCGTTCGCGATTTATCTCAGCAGGGAGACTTCACAATCCATAATATTCCTAACCATTGTGTGTTGCTTTGTCTTTTCTGATGTTTTAAGCTTTATAACTACCATGTATGTGAATTTTTGGTTGTTTGAAGCTGTTCAGCAGATTTTACAAGGCGCAGGCCTTCTTTTGTTTTGCATCTATGTTTATAATCATCATAAAGTTGAAAATAACTTTATAAAAACGAAAGCTAAATCAGTTTCTCAATCCAATCAAATTCCTGTTCAGTCTTAAACCAGGATGGAAACCCCGTCAGCCGATTTGTTTTTGTCACTATCAAAATAGAAGTCTATTTTACCCAAATTGATTCCGAAGCAACCTACCTGGTTAACCAATACATTTTTGCCGACACTGTTTTTTACAATAGTTGGTTTGGGTAAAAAGGTATGGGTATGCCCACCAATAAACAAATCAATGTCTTTGGTCAATTTCGCTAAGGAAAGGTCGCTTGGTTTTTCAGAATTGTTTCGGTAATTATAACCTAAATGTGAAAGACAGATAATCAAATCGCATTTTTCATCCATTTTTAAGATGTGCGACATGTCTTGAGCTATTTCCAAAGGATTTAAATAGACGGTTTCTTTATACATTTTTTTGTCCACCAATCCAGAGAGTTCAATGCCCAATCCGAATACGCCAATTTTAATTCCGTCCTTAATAAAGGTTTTATAAGGTTTCACATGGGTATCCAAAATGGTGTTTGAAAAATCATAGTTGGCACTAATAAAATCAAATTTGGCGTGTGGCAATTGGGCATATAAACCATCAACACCATTGTCGAAGTCATGGTTGCCAACGGTTGCAACATCATATTTAAGCATGCTCATGAGCTTAAATTCCAATTCGCCGCCGTAATAATTGAAATAGGGAGTGCCTTGAAAAATATCGCCTGCATCCAACAATAAGGTGTTTGGATTCTCCGCTCGTATGCCTTCAATCAACGTGGCTCTTCTTGCGACACCACCTTGATTAGGGTTTCTGCCATCTTCAGGGCCAAAAGGATCGATATGACTGTGGACATCGTTGGTATGTAAAATGGTTATCTTTTTCGGACTCTTCGAAAATGATTGCAGACCAAAGCTTCCCAAACCTACCAATGCGGTTGCAGCTGTTGTTTGTTGAATGAATTCTCTTCTTTTCATTTGTTTATGCTTATTGTTTTTCAATGGTCACATGCTGTTCGTAATTAATAATTCCCATGGGTAATAAAAATTTTAGCATGCTCGTTTCATAACTTCAAAAAAATTTATCTTTCAGAAAAGGTAGTTAATCTTTTAATTGAATAAAGCGGTCATCGGCTACAGGATTGATGGTGTCTGTTTTCATAAAATAATCAATGAGCGCGTTTCTTATTTTATAATCTAACACAATAACCTCTTCACTTCCTTTAAAAAAGTCCATGCCGTCACCGCCAGTAATAAGGTAGTCGTTGGTGGCAATATAATAGGTTTTATTAAAATCGATGGGCACTTGGTTTACATTGCTTTCCACCACCTTGCCGTCCTTGTCCAAAACTATTTTTAATTTAGAAATGGGATGTGCACGCTTGGCCTGTGCTAAATAATCGAGCATCTCTTTGACGTTGGCTCCCGGTAATTTGGCAACGACAATTGAATTTTCAAAAGGCATGAGTTCAAAAGCAGTTCTTTTGCTAATTGGTCCTTTAGATATAATGGATCTGATGCCACCATGGTTCATGAGAACAAAGTCGATATGCTCTCCTGTTCTTTTAAAAAATACGGGATCAGCTTCTTCATAAATAACATCGGCCATAAAATTGCCAATTGCAGTATTTAAATCGCCATCTGCTTTGGAGTAGGTGTCCACAGAATAGCCCAAAACACTATCTAAATCTTTAGTGATAGTTTCTCTATAAGGCTTAATGTAATCATCAATACTTGCTTTGGATTGCAAGCTATCATTGATATTTACGTTTTTGCCTTCAATTTTGAAAAGATCCATTGGAGCTTTACAAGAAAGGGAGAAAAGCAGTCCGAAAACTAGTAGAAGATTTTTAAAATTCATTGAATAACTTATGTAATGTTAATAGAAAAATGTATTGTGTTTACTACCTTTGTCAAAACAAAAGTAAATGATTTTAAAGGCATTTAAGGAAAAATCGAATCAAAAATTCATTAAGAGACTGTTAAGTTCTAAAGATGTTGCGATTAGTAATAAAAAAATTGAATCTGTTGGAGTTATTATTGATTCGAGTGAGTTTTCTGACGTAGAGGTATTTAAAAATTTTTTTAATGAACTGGGTGTTCAGTTGCCTAAAATCCAGATTATTGTTTTTGTTGCCGATGAGAAAAAGACGGACCGATTGTGGGGCAACTATTTCAGTAAAAATGATTTTGGATGGAATGGCAGCATCAAACACGTGGAACTCCAAACCTTTTTAGATACCAAATTTGACGCACTTGTGGGATATTACAAAGGCGATTCTTTAGAGTTGAAGTTAGTTACTGCAGCTTCAAAAGCCAATTTCAAAATAGGTCTGTCTGATGTGGACGACCGCTTATTCGATTTCATATTGGATATCAGCACGAAGGATTTTGAGATCTTCAAAGCAGAATTAAAAAAATACTTAACCATATTAAAAAAAATATAATGACAAAATTTTCCGGAACAGGTGTAGCCTTGATTACGCCGTTCAAAACTGATTTGAGTATTGATCATAACGCTCTCGCAACTATTGTCAATTTCAATATTGATAATGGCATAGAGTATTTGGTCATTTGTGGAACCACTGCTGAAAGTGCTACCATTACTAAACAGGAGAAGAAGGATGTCACTACTACAATAAAGAAGGCAAATGCGGGCCGATTGCCATTGGTTTTGGGTATTGGCGGTAACAATACCGCTGAAATTTTGGAAGAAATCCAAGCTACGGATTTGACTGATATTGACGCCATCTTGTCGGTTTGCCCTTATTATACGAAGCCAACGCAAGAGGGCATTTATGAACATTTTAAGGCAATTTCAGAAGTTTCTCCAAAACCTATCATCTTATATAACGTTCCAGGACGGACGTCTTCCAACATGCTCCCAGCAACAACCTTGCGTCTGGCCAATGATTTTGAGAATATCATAGGGGTTAAAGAAGCAGGAAATAATGTTGGCCAATATTTTCAATTACTGAAGAAAAAGCCAGAAGATTTTTTAATTATTTCCGGCGATGATGATTTAGCTCTAGCTGTTGTTTTAGCGGGTGGTGCTGGAGTGATTTCTGTATTAGGACAGGCATTTCCGAAAGATTTTTCAAATATGATCCGTTTGGGAATGGAGGGAAAAGCCAAGGAAGCTTACCAACTTCATTTTAAATTAATGGACGTTACGGCTCAAATTTTTGAAGAAAACAATCCGGCTGGAATTAAAGCTATCTTTGAAGTCCTTGATTTGGCGCAAGATACGGTAAGGTTGCCCTTGGTTGTGGCATCAAATTCATTAAAAGAAAAAATAAAAAAAAGCGTCGCGCTGCTCAAATAAAGGTGAAAACGTTAAATTTTACTTAAACGTCTCAGTTGCTTAAATTCAACACTTATTTTAGCAAGAAATTTTTTGTTTTATAATACGTTATAAATGTGTATTTTTGCATTCTGTTTAAAAATGCCGAAGTGCCATTGAAACATAACTTTAATCTATGACCAAATTTAATCAGGCATTCCAATTTAATTATACAAAGAAGACTAGCTTTTGCATGAAGAACATTTTTTACACATTACTGATCACATTAGTGTTATCCTCTTGTAGCGAATATCAAAAGGCATTAAAATCAGAAGATATTGCGACTAAATTCAAATTGGGTACTGAACTCTATGATGCGGGCAAATTTGGAAAAGCAAATAAGCTATTCGCACAAATTGCACCACAATATAGAGGGAAGCCGCAAGCTGAGAAATTGATGTACATGTATGCTAATTCATTTTATAAAATGAAAGATTACTATTTGGCAGGATATCAATTTGAGCGTTTTGAAAGCCAATATCCAAAAAGTGAAAAGGCCGAAGAAAGCTTGTTTTTGGCAGCTAAAAGCTTCTACATGCTATCGCCTGCTTACAGTAAAGAGCAGAAGGAAACGATCACCGCTATTGAAAAGCTTCAAATATTTATCAATAAGTACCCAGATTCAGAATATTTACCGGAAGCGAATACTTTAATT
>JBARDR010000212.1:0-2446 GCA_049795335.1 Gelidibacter sp.
GTGCTTATACTATTTTCTATATGGGTGTCAACGCCGGAGCTTTTTACGGGATGATGTTGTGTGGGTATTTAGCTGAAAACTACGGATGGGCCTACGGTTTTGGTCTTGCAGGTATTTTTATGTTATTAGGAATGCTTCAGTTTTTATTGGCACACCAAATTTTTGGTAAGATTGGTGCCGCACCTTCAAAGAAAATTGAAGTGCTATTGCATGATGGCGAAGATGCTAACGATCCAAAAGTGATCAAAGAAGAAATGGAGGCAGCTTCCAAGTTGAATCCTTTTACCACACTAGATAAAATTCTGATTGCCTTATCCTCCGTTGGCGGACTTTTGTATTTGTTCAATGATCCTTTAGAGACTATTGGAGGAACCACGATGTTGCCTTTTGAAGTTCTCGGTTATAGTGGGACAGACTTTGTCGTCATTACAGCGTTAGTGCTCTTTTTAGCCCTGTTAATCATGAGGATTTCACGGTATATTCCTATTGTTAGAGATCGTTTGATTGCCGTTTCTATTTTCGCCCTTTTTACGGTGTTCTTTTTTGCCTTCTTTGAACAATCTTTGGGATCGATGACCTTATTTGCGAGTGATTATACCAATCGCGACTTAGTTGGCAATACAGCGACTATATTTAAGATTGTGGATGGCTTATTAACGACCATTCCGTTAATCATCATTACCTATGTCATCTTCTTGATTTTCAAAAAGACCTTTACTAAAATTGGCGCTTCGAACATCATGTTGGCGATTGCCTTCCTCGGCTTATGGATATTAGTATTATATCGAATTTATGACAAATCATTTTCTGATGAATTGAAAGTGGACGCCACTTGGTTCGGGATTTTAAACTCATTCTTTATTATCACCTTGGCACCAATATTCTCGAAATGGTGGGAAAGTAAATACAATCCGAGTGCAGCTATGAAATATGCGATTGGATTAGTGCTACTAGGTTTAGGATTTGGAATCTTGGCGTATGGCGCTTCCGATATTCCTTCAGGAGCAAAAACAGCGTCTGTGAGCATGATATTTTTGATATTGGCCTACTTGTTCCACACCATGGGCGAGCTTTGTTTGTCGCCCTTAGGATTGTCTTATTTAAGCAAGTTAGTACCTGCGCGTATGATTGGTTTCATGTTCGGTGTTTGGTATTTGGCGATAGCAGTTGGTCAGAAATTGGCAAATAATATGGGTGGGATGATCGATAAAATATCAGAGCAATATTCATTGGGAATATTCTTCTTAATATTTGCCGTAGTTCCTATTGCTGTTGGTTTGGTCTCTATGGCTTTAAATCCTGTCCTTAAAAAACTGATGCACGGGGTACGATAATTTGGTAGTTAGTTAAAAAAACGTGAAATGCTCCACTTTTGGAGCATTTTTTGTAGTTTCAACTTAGATTTGTAAAAAATTAATAAAATGAAAAAATTTGCATTTGTAATGGTTTTGACGCTCTCAATGTCATTCACCAGTATCGCACAAAAGATAAATTGGGTCACTTTTGAAGAAGCTTTGGTGCTTCAAAAAAAGAATCCCAAAAAAATCATGATGGACGTTTATACCAATTGGTGCGGTCCATGTAAAATGTTGGATAAAAACACCTTCCAAAACGCCGATGTTGCCAAATATGTGAATGACAACTATTATGCAGTTAAATTTGACGCCGAAGGCAATGAGAAAATTAACTATAAAGGGAATGTTTATGATAACAAAGGCTACAAACCTGAAATGGCAAGTCGTAGAAATAGCGTTCATAATTTAACTCATGCACTTCAAGTAAACGCTTACCCAACGATCGTGTTTTTTGATGAAATTGGTGACATGATTTTTCCTTTAAGAGGCTATCAAGAGCCAAGGCAATTGGAATTATATCTTAAGATGTTTTTAAAAGATAAGCACAAAGAAATGAAAACTCAAGACGATTTTAACGCTTATTATTCGGCATTTAAGCCTGAGTTTAAAGGTTAATTGTTGCAGTGCATGTTGTTTAGTTGTGCGTCGTTAAGACCTAGGATTTAATAATTACATCTTTAAGGTCTACGGAAAACAAAATAGTCCATCATTCTTTTTTAAATACAAAAGCGCCCTCTCTACTGGTCAAGTGGAAAGGGACGTTTTGTTTTAGGCAAGTTTCTTCCCATCTTTGAAGATAACTATTATAGTTGCTGCCATCAGCAATGATGAGTTCTGGTTTAATGGAATCTAATAAACGCGCTAAATTTATGCGTGGTGAATTTCTTAAAATCACATAATCCAGATGTAACTGAGGTACGTTGTCAATCCCTAAACTGTCAATAATTAAGAGTTTCTTTTTGTGAAATAGATAAATGTTTTCTAAACTGTCTTCCTTTATTTCGGTAATCGAATTCCCGATTTTGTAATTCCTGATACTATAATCTTTAACAAAGGCGGTGCTGTCAAGGTTGTGCCAAACAGCTAAAGTC
>JBARDR010000213.1:0-2168 GCA_049795335.1 Gelidibacter sp.
TCTTCAAAATCGTCCTCTGCATACTGGTTATACATTCCCAAAGCATGCTTCATATTCTTTTTGATGCCGATATAATCCACGACCAGACCTTTATCCTTGCCTTCAAATTTTCGATTTACACGTGATATGGTCTGAATTAAATTATGTGTTTGTAAGGGTTTATCAATATAAATCGTATCTAAAAATGGCACATCAAATCCGGTTAACCACATATCTACAACAATAGCGATCTTGAAATTAGAATGTCGTTCCTTAAACTGACGGTCTAACTCTTTACGATCTTCCTTGGTACCTAATAAATTATAGTGTTCAAGTGCATCATCTTGATTGCGAGTCATCACCATTTTGATCCGCTCAATCGGTTTGATTTTTTTCTTTTCTTCGTCCGATAAGCTATCGTCCATCTGTGGAGTATTCCATTCTGGTCTGAGCGTCACTACTTCCTGAAATAACTTATAGGCAATTTCTCTAGAAGCACAAACAAACATGGCTTTACCGGCTACACTCGCTTTTTCGTCAATTCGTCCTTCATAATGGATCACAAAATCTTTTGCAATGGCTTTGATACGATCCGAATCGCCCAAAACAACTTCCATTTTAGCAATGGCTTTTTGGCTCGCTTCAATGTGATATTCTGATGCACCTTCTGCCACACACTGTTCGTAATAGGTTTCTATTTCTTGAACTTTATTAGAATCTAAATTTATACGTGCTGCGCGACCTTCATAAACCAATCGCACTGTAATCTCATCTATAACCGATTCTAACATGGTATAGGCATCCACAATATCGCCAAACACATCCAAAGTCTTATCAATAGGCGTTCCCGTAAAACCAACATAGGTCGCATTAGGTAATGAATCGTGTAGATACTTGGCAAAACCATAAGACTTCCGAACACCGCGTTCATCGATCTTGACATTCAAGTCTAAATTGACTTGCGAACGGTGGGCTTCATCAGAAATACAAATCACATTATTCCGCTCGGTCAACACTTCGGTATCCTCGGAGAATTTTTGAACCGTAGTTAAAAATACACCGCCACTTTCTCTATCTTTTAATAAACTCCTCAGATGCACGCGCGATTCGATATTGACAATTTGATCATCCCCAATAAAAGATTTGGCATTGGTAAAATCCTTAGACAACTGATCGTCCAGGTCGGTACGGTCAGAAATAATGATAATCGTCGGACTCGCCATTTTAGTAGATCGCATCAATAAGCGTGATAAAAACAACATGGTAAAACTCTTTCCACAACCTGTGGCACCAAAGTAGGTCCCTCCTTTTCCATCACCTTTTGGCTTTTGATGCAATCCAATATTGTCATACAATTTAATGGCCGCATAATATTGTGGATAGCGTGCCAATATTTTTGTCTCACGCTTGCTGTTGTCTGGAAATAAAATAAAATGGTGCAGGATATGAACCAAACGCTCGCGATTGAGCATCCCTTGGATCAATGCAAACATGGAAGGAATACCGTCCAAAGCTTTCTTTTCATAACCTGTAATTTTATTCCAAGCATAAAAGAATTCATAAGGCGAAAACAAAGTTCCCGACTTCGTATTAACGCCATCACTAATCACTAAAAAAGCATTGTATTTTAATAGCTCTGGAATATCTCTACGATAACGAATGGTCAACTGATCATAAGCATCCTTGATTTTAATTTCTTCCTCTATGACGGTTTTTAACTCAAATACCACCAACGGAATACCGTTGATATATAAAATTAAATCAGGAATGCGTAAATGATTGCCATAAATCTCAAACTGGCTGACAACCTTATAAATATTATGAGCCTGACAAGTTTCTGGATTCACATCCACATAACGCACGTGAATGTCTTTCTTTAATGGGTTATGACGTTTAAAGATCAAGCCGTCAGCTACCAACTTACAAATGTATTTGTTGCTATCATACAAGTTGGAATGCGACTGAAACGCCAATTCATTGATTAAAGCTTCAATTTCGATGGGGTCCAAATCAGGGTGTTGTTGCAATAAGAAACGAGACAAATCCTCACGAATAAGGACCTCTTGATTATTTTTACGTGCTATATCCTGTCCAGAAACATACGTATATCCTTCCGCTTGTAATAGTTCTATGAACGATTGTTCGAGTTTAGATTCAGTGTATTTCATGGTTGTTTTGCTCTTTTATAA
>JBARDR010000214.1:0-1923 GCA_049795335.1 Gelidibacter sp.
GGCATTCTCAGTGTACGAGTAAGTTCGTGAAAATCCGTGAAATTCGTGTCAAAATTTTTAGAAACTAAAGCGACATGGTTTGATCTTAATTCGAGACCAGTAAAAAAAATTCAGAGTTCAGAAAATCCTTCAAAATTTTGTTGTCTCATATTTCTAAAGTAAATCATTAGCTTTTAAAGAACGCTCAACAATTGGATAGG
Source organism: Gelidibacter sp. (assembly GCA_049795335.1). GTDB lineage: Bacteria > Bacteroidota > Bacteroidia > Flavobacteriales > Flavobacteriaceae > Gelidibacter. The sequence continues at coordinate 201 of JBARDR010000214.1, forward strand.
CGATAGTCAGTTGGACGCCTTCATCAGGTTGCGATACCAAACGATATGAAGATTCAGTCAATTCTGCCCTACTTTTCATGTTCAATAAGCCCGAACTATCTTTTTCATCATCAATTACAAATCCAATACCGTCATCACTGGCTTTGATAATCAACTCATCTTGTTTGTAATGTAAAACGATCTTCAATGCGGTGGCGTTCGAATGTTTTACCGTATTTGAAATGAATTCCTGTAAAATCCGGAATAAAATGATGCCATCTTTTTTATTCCCGAATGGGATCGGATTGCCTTCCACTGAAAATTCCGCAGCAATTAATTTCATACGATTAAGGCGTTCAATTTCAAACTTGATGGATTCTGAAAATCCTCGATTTTGAATGACATCTGTATTTAAGGCTTTTGACAAGGTCCGGACCTCAGCCAGACTGTCCTTAATTATTTTTTGTGTTTCCACGTAAGAATCCTTAATATCTTCTGATATTTTAACACTTAACATGCCCAACTGCATACTTGCTAAGGATAATAACTGACCAATATTATCATGTAATTCTTGACCAACATACTTAAGGGTTTGCTCTTGAATTTCCTCACTTGTTTTAGCTACAGTCTCTTCAAATTGTTTTTGCTGCTTTAATTTATCTAACAAGAGCTTATTCTTTCGCTTTTGGAAAACGATAAAAAAAACAATAATAAGTGCCGTTACAATTACCAAAACGGCAATCATATACAACAACAAATACCGTTGGGCATCTGTACTAATCAGTCGTTCTCCGGTTTGCACCATAGTAAAGCAAAGCTAAAGGATAAATACATAAACATATTGGCAAATAAATAAATTTGCCATTTTAAAAGAATAAAATTCCAGTCTGCCGTGGAAAAATAGATTTCGTAGAAAAGTAATGGTGTGGTAACAAGAAACCAGATTAAAATAATGGCGCTAATCCAAAAATAAATCGATTTATAAAAGGTTAATACTTTTTCATTTTCCAAAATTTCTATAAAGTAAAAAGACACACATAATAAAATAAGCAGGGAGCCCATTACAAAAATTAAAATACGATATTGAGGAGAATTTGATTGATAATTAAAAATTAATTGTAAAACGGCAACAATTAAAAACAATACAGCTGCATAATTTAAAATACGTTTTCTATGATCATTTTTTAAAATTTTATTATAAAAGAAAACGTAAAACAAAGCACTCCCCATACCCCAAAATACGGTGTACCATAAATAATTCCTTTCTAATACCGTGCCTTTCAACATTTCAAAAAGACCCAAAATTCTAAAATATCGAGGATATCCTCCCAACAAATCTACCAAAAAAGCATATATTAGAAAGTATATAAAACTTTCAGCAGCAGTCGATTTAAATTTTTTTAGATAAAACAAACCTGTAATTGCTGCTAAAAATTCAATAGAATAACTTAACACAAAAAAATTTTGAATTAAGAACTCATTCATCTTTTGGGAGTTGAGGATAATTCGCACTAGGTGGATATCCGTCTCCTGCCATATCCATCCCACCTCCTCCAGGAATATCACGACCACCTGACTGCATAGAGAAGTTCAACATGGAGGCCTCTGCTTTATGAGATCTTCCTGTTGGAATAAAAAACATCGTGGTATATCCTGCTTCTCCATTTTGATCAGGATGTGCCCCCAAATAAATACGTACACCATCCATCGTGTAACCTAATTCTTCGGCCTCTTTTTCAGCATA
>JBARDR010000215.1:0-2611 GCA_049795335.1 Gelidibacter sp.
AAGATAAGCGGAAAGCTCTTCAAAGGTATTTTTTCTTGCAAAACTATCCGGATCTTCGCCCGCGGGAAAAGAGCACACTTTGACATTCATGCCTTGCTCCAAAATCAAATCGATACCTCTCACCGAAGCTCGCAATCCTGCAGCATCGCCATCAAAAAGAACGGTAATATTTTTGGTCAAACGATTTATCAATCGAATCTGCTCAGGCGATAATGCAGTTCCCGAAGACGCGACCACATTCTTAACACCCGTTTGGTGGAACTGGATCACATCCGTATAGCCTTCTACCAAAAAACAATTGTCCTCTTTGGCTATCGATTGCTTGGCATGATATAATCCATAAAGAATTTTACTCTTATGATAGACTTCACTTTCAGGCGAATTCAGATATTTTGCAGCTTTTTTATCAGCTCCCAAAATTCGACCTCCGAAACCCAAAACCCGTCCGCTCATACTTTGAATAGGAAACAAGACTCGACCTTTAAAACGATCGAAACGTTTTTCATCCTTAACAATGGTCAAACCTGTTTTTTCAAGAAATTCGAGTTTGTAACCCTTTTTTAAAGCTTCATCCGTAAAGGCTTGCCATTCATCAAGCGCATAGCCCAAATCAAAGGTCTTTATGGTTTCAAGGGTAAACCCACGCTCCTTAAAATAACTTAATCCAATGGCTTTGCCTTGATCGGTTTTATGAAGTGCTTTCTGGAAATATTCACTGGCAAACTCATTGACCAAAAAGAGACTTTCCCGTTCATTGGCTTCTTCTTTTTGCTCGTTGGTTTGTTCAGTTTCCTCTATTTCAATATTGTATTTTTTGGCGAGATATCTGATCGCTTCAGGATAGGTAAAATGCTCATGCTCCATGATAAAAGTCACCGCATTTCCGCCTTTACCACTACTAAAATCTTTCCAAATTTGCTTTACCGGACTCACGACAAAACTCGGTGAACGCTCATCACTAAACGGACTTAAACCTTTATAATTACTGCCCGCTTTTTTGAGATTGACGAAATCGCCAATAACCTCTTCAACGCGAGCGGTTTCAAATACATGTTCTATGGTGGATCTTGAAATCAAAGCTTAGTAGTAATTTTTTAGCAAAAATAGTATAATCAAACATCATAAAGGACATATCTTGTCGTTGACTTTGTCGAAAAAAAATTCAAATCCGTTCAGTTTTTAAAATAAACATAAGCACTGTATTTCCCGAAGATAATACCATTTATATAAAGATGGGAACAACATTTAAAATTAAAACCATGAAAAAAATACCCCGTTTTACAAGTAGATTAAGAACTAACATAGTCGAGGTGCCAGAAATCATCAATACGTGCTCTGGAATCTATGTCTTTGGTCAGTTATTAAAATCATTTTTGTTCAGTACTGATGTGGCGATCATCCGAAATACAAATTCAAACGCCATCATTGCAGTTTATCCATTTACACCGCAACCGTTGATTTCTCATTCTTTGATTTTAGCGGCAGATAAACCTATCTTTTGTGGTGTCGGCGGTGGCATTACCACAGGCGATCGATCCATAGATCTTGCTATTGATGCAGAGTTTCAAGGCGCCTTAGGGGTAGTATTAAATAAACCGACGCCGAATGATTTGATTAAAAGATTAAAAGAAAAAATAGACATCCCCGTCGTGATTACCATAGTTTCAGAAAATGACGATATCCAGGGCCGCATAAAAGCTGGTGTCGATATTTTTAACGTGTCAGGCGCTGAAAAAACGTCGGATATTATAAAAAAAATTAGAGATATTGATAGTGATGTGGCGATCATTGCAACCAGCGGGAGATCTGATGATACTATTCAACTGGCCATTGAATCGGGCGCTAATGCCATTTCTTATACACCTCCAACGACTGCAGAATTATTTAAAGATATCATGATAAGGTATCGGAATGAGTAAGTTTTTTTTAAACCATTAAGGAATTAAGAAAATTAAGTTATGCTATTTCTTTAGACCACCACTTAATGAACTTAACTTCTTAATGGTTTCATTTTTTGGGATGTTTTATGTGATTAACCTAAAGATCCCAACGCAAGCCCAAGGAAATATTATGCTGTGGCGTGACTTGATCTTTAAACAATTCGTTCAGATTATATTTTGCATAAACACTAAAGTCTCCAACGCCAATATAACCGCTCAATCCATATACAATATTGGACGTGTTATAATCATTTTTTAATTTATCTTTTTGATTGCTGCCATTCTCTTTGTATTTCAGTTTTTGCTGAGTGCTCAAATTAACCCCAGCAAAACCTCCAAGTCCAATCTTGAATTGATTAGCGCTATAATACCTGATACGGTCATCATAAACTTTCTTTTTGGAAGGACCAAACTCAAAGTGTAGTGGCACGACCAAACTCGTAGTTCTGAATTTTGATTTCTTTAAATTCAATGGAAATTCTTCAAGCGTGGTTTCATTGCCTTGATTCACAAAATAAAGATTATCCTTGATGTTTAGTTTATTCCATTGCAATGACAAACCATAATTGATTCTTACAAAATTTGAATTTTTAAGTAATCGCGTATTCCAAAGCCAACCCAATTCCACAAAACCGGAACCACCGATTTTATATGGGGAATCGTCTAAACTC
>JBARDR010000216.1:0-7344 GCA_049795335.1 Gelidibacter sp.
GTGGCAGATACATCAGTTTTTGCAAGACATACTGTGAAATCAGGCGAAACTCTGGGGAAAATTGCCAAACAATATTATGGCGATCCTTCTAAATATCAAAAGATCTTTGCAGCGAATTCAGATATCTTAAAAAATCCAGATTTAATTCATCCTGATCAAGAACTTATTATTCCGAATTTATAGGCTCACGCTATATATTGGACATGAAAAACGATCTTTTGGTCGTTTTTTTATATGTAATGGTTTGTTTTGCACACCTAATTATAGTGAGAAAAAAACTGACTCAGCTCAACTTGACGACTCACAACTAACCAACATACTTTCTAGCGTCTTAGCGCCTCTGCGAGAGAATTCAAATCCAACTTATGATTGACCTATCTTATATTGTACCAAATCCAATAGTTTCTCAAACTGCGCCTCCAAAGACAAGTTAGAATTATCTATTTCTATGGCATCATCAGCTTTCATCAATGGAGAATCTTCTCTTGTAGAGTCAATCAAATCCCGAGATTGGACATTATGCAAAACATCTTCATAACTCACATCTTCATTTTTTTCAAGAAGTTCTTTGTAGCGTCTTTTCGCTCTTGTTTCTGCGGAAGCGGTCATAAACAACTTTAATTCGGCATCAGGGAAAACTACAGTGCCGATATCCCGACCATCCATAACCACACCTTTCTCCTGCCCCATTTGCTGTTGTTGCTGAACCAACATTTTACGCACTGAAGAAATTTCAGCCACCTGACTGACCTTTTGTGATACTTCTAAAGTGCGGACTTCCTTTTCAACGTTTATGCCATTCAGATACACTTCTGCAAAACCTAAGTTGTCATTATATTTGAAGCTGATTTTTATATTATTTAATTCTGAAACTAACCTTTCAACATCAAAATGTTCATTTGATATGAGTTGGTTTTGCATCGCATACAAGGCCACTGCTCTATACATGGCACCAGAATCCACATAAACATAACCTAAAGCTTTGGCCAATTGTTTAGCGACCGTACTTTTTCCTGTGGATGAAAAGCCATCAATGGCAATCGTAATCTTTTTCATATTCATTTTCCGTGCAAACGGAAATCTATTTAAGTTATCGTAAATCTATTTGTAGTCCGAAAAAACTAGTGTTTGATGCACTTGTATAGCGGGCATGTGTGTAACTGAAACGCATTTTATTGAGCTTGATTCCAATTCCAAAAGAAAGTCCTGAGAAGTTGCGCTGATCCAAAATTCGAAGTTCTTCAGAACGTCTAAAATTATATCCCAACCGCAGATTGAACCCTCGGTCAGGAAAAAGTTCTGCACCAATAATCGTATGGCGCATGACTTCATTTAAAAACCCCACTTTTTCTTGGGTCTCATTGCCATCTAAATCGGTGGTTGCTCTGGCAGGATTAGAAAAACGTATAGGCCATTGCTGTAAATTGTCAAACGTAAGATGCCATCTTAGTGGCACATGTTGCAAGGTTTGAGAAAGTCCTAAATTGACTTCTAGTGGCAACTTTTCATGCAAATCAGCATAGGTTGTAAATTGTGTTCCCAGATTTCTAACAGAAATAGCCGCATGAAAATCGAGATCTTCATTGATATACATGATTCCCGCATCAATGGCGCCGCCAATTGAATTGTATTGCTCCAATTTTGAGGTAATCAACTTCCCACTGAAACCAACATAAAAATCAGAATAAGGAATTCGCAATGCATATCCAAAGGACAGAGCCGCTTCATTACCTGTAAATGTTCCGGTGGAAACCCCGTTTTGATCATACCCGTCAAATTTGCCGTAATTGATATAGGTCATACCAATATGAAATGTTTGCACGTGCCGATCCCAAGTATAAGCGTAAGCGCCTGTACCATAACTGATACCTCCTAAATAACTAGCGTAGTTTAAAGCCAATTGGTTATCCATTTCAGGATTTATGGTTGCTGGATTGTAAAGCCCACTGGTCACATCATAATCCAGATTAGTGATGACTTTCCCTCCTAATGCAGCCTGACGGGGTGAGGATACCAAGTTCAAAAACTGATACGTGGATTCGCCACCAAGTTGAGCGAAAACTGAGATGTTCGAAAAAACAAAGAATAAAACAGTAATCCTCTTGGCCATAGAATGACAAAAGTAATATTTCTTACTTGAAACGCTTACATGTTTGCTTTATTTTTAAATCAAACAAAAACGGCAACAAATTGTTGCCGTTTCGGTTATAAAGTTTTAGCGTTCTTGACCTTTTCGTCCAGAAGCGCCTCTTTGATCACATCACTCATATCCGTTACATAATGGAATTTTAAGCCTTTCAAATACTCAGGTTTTATTTCCTCAATGTCACGTCTATTATCCTCACAAAGTAAGATTTCTTTGATGCGGGCACGTTTGGCCGCCAATATTTTCTCCTTGATTCCACCAACTGGCAATACTTTACCACGTAGCGTAATTTCGCCTGTCATGGCTAAACTATTTCTCACTTTACGTTGCGTAAACAAGGATACCAATGAGGTCAACATCGTCACACCAGCGCTTGGGCCATCTTTTGGAGTCGCGCCTTCTGGCACGTGAATGTGCACATTGTATTTTTCGAAAACTTCGGGGTCAATATCATATTCGGCAGCATTGGATTTGATGTATTCCATGGCAATGGTGGCCGATTCTTTCATAACCGTTCCTAAATTTCCCGTTATGGTCAAGGTTCCTTTTCCTTTGGACAAAATGGATTCGATAAATAGAATATCGCCACCTACGCGTGTCCAGGCCAACCCTGTCACAACACCAGCCACATTGTTATTTTCGTATTTATCGCGCTCCATTCGTGGAGAACCCAATACTTCAATAATATCTTCGTTTGATACCTTTTTATCGTAGACTTCATCCATGGCAATATTTTTGGCCGCATAACGCACCATTTTAGCCAATTGCTTTTCAAGGCCTCTCACGCCAGATTCTCTTGTATATCCTTCCACAATTTTCTCCAACTGTGGTTTGGCTATTTTTAAATCGTCGTCAGTTAAACCATGCTCCTTAAGCTGTTTTGGCAATAAATGACGTTTGGCAATTTCTACCTTTTCTTCAATGGTATAACCGGTAACATCAATGATTTCCATACGATCCAATAAGGCTGGCTGAATGTTGCTTAAGCTATTGGCTGTTGCAATAAACATGACTTTGGAGAGGTCATAGCCCATCTCCAAGAAGTTATCATGAAAATCTGAATTTTGCTCAGGATCCAATACTTCCAACATAGCAGAAGATGGATCTCCTTGATTACTGTTGGATAATTTATCAATTTCATCCAATACAAACACTGGATTCGAAGTGCCAGCTTTTTTCAAACTTTGCAGGATTCGTCCTGGCATGGCACCAATATATGTTTTTCTGTGACCGCGTATTTCTGCTTCGTCACGCAAACCACCTAAGGACATTCTTATGTATTCTCGACCTAAAGCTTCAGCGACTGATTTTCCTAAAGAGGTCTTGCCTACTCCCGGAGGTCCGTATAAACAAAGGATCGGTGATTTCATATCGTTACGCAATATCAATACGGCAAGATATTCGATGATTCTTTTCTTGACATCATCCAACCCATAATGGTCACGATCTAGGATGCGTTGGGCTCTTTTTAAATCGAATTTATCCTTGCTGAATTCATTCCAAGGCAATTCCAAAAACAAATCAAGATAATTTCTTTGAATAGAATATTCAGCAACTTGCGGATTCATGCGTTGCAATTTCATCAATTCCTTTTGAAAATGCGAATCGACTTTCTCATCCCATTTCTTGGATTTTGAACGCTCTTTCATTTCGTCAATCTCTTCATCGTAAGATACGCCACCCAATTCTTCTTGGATGGTTTTCATTTGTTGATGCAAGAAATATTCGCGCTGTTGCTGGTTCATATCACTTTGAACCTTAGACTGGATATCGTTTTTAAGCGCTAATTTTTGGAATTCAACATTCATGAATTTCAAGGTCGCCAACGCACGCTCCTTTAAATTATTGATTTCCAGCAACTTTTGCTTTTCCTCAACCGAAAGGTTCATGTTGGAGGACACAAAATTCACTAAAAAGGAATTGCTCTCAATATTCTTGATTGCAAAACTCGCCTCTGATGGAATGTTTGGACTTTCCTTGATAATTTGTAGCGCCAAATCTTTGATAGATTCAATAATAGCCGAAAATTCTTCATTGTCTTCAGCAGGTTTCGCCTCTTCAACATCTTTAACGGTTGCTGTAATATAAGGTTCCTCTGTGATGACCTGATCAATTTCAAATCGTTTTTTCCCTTGAATGATAATGGTCGTATTGCCATCGGGCATTTTAAGGACTCGAAGTATTCTGGCCACTGTACCCGTTGTGTAAATATCTTTACCTTCGGGATCTTCGATACTGCCATCTTTTTGAGAAACAACGCCAATCACCTTGCTGCCCTTATTGGCTTCATTAATTAACTTAATGGATTTATCTCTTCCCGCAGTTATCGGAATGACAACCCCTGGAAATAATACCGTATTTCGCAATGGTAAAATAGGCAAGGTTGCTGGTAATTCCTCGTTATTTATTTGCTCTTCGTCTTCGGGTGTCATCAATGGAATTAACTCTGAGTTTTCATCAAACTCCTGAAATGACAAACTGTCAAGACTTAAAAATTTAGATTCTTTCATATTATATTTAAGGTCATTATGTCATCAAATTGACATAACTTTATTTTTTGCGTTACTAATAAATCAAACAAATCATTGGCAATCATTGAATTACCACAACCGCTACCAGGACTGTTACCCTATGATTTCAATAGTTATGCCATAGTGGTTTCGAAGTTCTAAGTGTGCAAGGAACAATCGACAGATGGCAGTCACTACTATCTAAGCATTTGTAATCTAATTATTTCTTAATTCTAAATCGCTCTTTTATAGATATTCCTATTTCTTTGTTCTTTTTTTATGTCTAACTGTAACAAAGTTTAAATAACTTCATCTTTATATCAAAGCAATTGTTTTTTTGACACTAACCAACTATCATATTGAAGTCTTGCTTGAGCAATGTAAATCTGGGAACCAACGTGCACAAATGGAGGTTTATAATAGGTATTACAAAGCCATGTACAACACGAGTTTTAGAATTGTCAAAGACAGTTTTAAGGCCGAAGACGTCATGCAGGAATCATTCTTGAAGGCTTTCACGAAGCTGGACACATTGAAGGACATGGCGATGTTTGGGCCATGGCTAAAGCGGATAGTCGTCAATCATAGTATTTACGATTATCATAAAAATGAAAAGAACAAAGATGTGCCGTTAGATGATGTCGTTTATAAAGTGGAAGACGAACAAGGCGTTGAAGAAGATTATGAATGGACCAATCTCAAAGCCGCCCAAATCATGCAGTGCATGAAAAGTTTAAAGGATAATTACCGCATCGGCTTGACTCTGTTTTTAATTGAAGGCTATGATTATGAAGAAATATGCGACATCATGAATATTAGTTATGCCAATTGCCGAACCCTTATCTCAAGAGCCAAAGACAGTTTGAGACATAAATTAACGCTTGTGGACGGATTTTAAATATCGAAAAACATGAAAGAAGATAACTTAGATAGACTTTTCAAGAATTTAGACAATGATCTTGACATCGAAATGCCTGAAGATGGTCATGAACATCGATTTTTAGACAAGCTCACATCTAATAGAAATGTGAGTGATAAAAAGATAAAACGCACCTTTTATAAGCCATTCTTGGCCATTGCTGCTTCTATAATTATATGCTTTGGTTTATTCTTTTTTTTACAGAACAAACCTCAAGAAAATGGATTAGCAAGTGTGTCTCCAGAGTTATCACAAACCCAAGACTTTTTTACGGCGGCGATCACATCTGAATTGAACAAAATAAGAGTTGAGCGCAGTCCAGAAAATGAATTGCTCATTTCAGATGCTTTGAAACAAATGGAACTCTTAGAAAAAAATTATGAACGACTAAAAATTGACCTCATAGATAGTGGTAATGACAAACGCGTCATTTATGCCATGATCAGTAATTTCCAAAGCCGTATCGATCTGTTGGAAAACGTCTTAAAAACAATTGAGGACATAAAGCGACTCAAACAAGTAAAACAAAATCAAATGACCCTTTAAATCAAAACCCATGAAAATCAAATTCAAGTTTCTCGTTATATTCTTGCTTCTCTCCCATTTAACTTTTGCGGAATCTGGATGGCAAGGCAAACACACGAAAGAAAAAACCATCAAAAAGGAATTTTCCGTGAACCGTGATGCCCTATTAAAAATCAACAACTCTTATGGCAACATTAATATTATTACCTATTCGGGAAGCACGATCAGCATTGAAGTCAAAATCAAAACGAACGGCAATAGTTTAGAAAAGGTTGAAGAAAAACTGAATGAAATCACGGTCGATTTTCAAGCCTCATCCAGCTTGGTTTCAGCAAAAACGCTATTCAATAAAAAAAATTCCAACACTTGGTGGAATTGGGGTAAAAACAACAATGTCAATATGGAAATCAATTACCTCATAAAATTGCCAATTACCAATAGTGTCGATTTGAGCAACGATTACGGGAGCATTAATTTGGATCGATTGGAAGGCCAAGCCAAAATAAGCTGTGATTATGGCAAGATCACGACCAAAGAATTGATGGCAGACAATAATTACATTTCGTTTGATTACACGAATAATAGCTACTTTGAATACATCAAAAGCGGAAAAATAAATGCCGATTATAGCGGATTTACGGTTGCGAAAACGAAAAACCTGGAAATCAATGCCGATTACACAAAATCAGTCGTGGAGATTGCAGAAGAAGTCAGTTACACCTGTGATTATGGCTCTATAACTATTGATAAAGCTAATAATGTTAAAGGTAAAGGAGATTATCTCACCGCACGTTTTGGAGAGGTTTACAAAAACATCCAAATAAACGCCGATTATGGTTCCATCAAAATCGACAGAATGACAGCCAATGCCGGGAATGTCACTATTGACTCCGATTATACCGGATTAACTATTGGTTACGACTCTGGATACCAATTTAATTTTGACATCAAACTTGAATATGCTTCACTTAGAGGCTCGGAAGACTTTCAAATCACACAGCAAAAAATACAATCCTCTGACAAGTATTATCAAGGATATCATGGAAGCTCCAACACTAACAACCTTATTAAAATCACTTCTGATTACGGCAGTGTAACCTTCAAAAGAAATTAATAAAATTAAATTTCTGCCTTCTCAAAAATGAAAAAAATCATCTAAAAAACATCTAAAATTATTCGTCATGAAAAAATCAATCATTTTAATTGCAGCTTTATTGGTTGCAAGCACAATTCAAGCACAAAAG
>JBARDR010000217.1:0-3087 GCA_049795335.1 Gelidibacter sp.
CCTCTACTGTGTGTGATTTTGCTAGGATTTCTAAATTGTCTTGAAGTCGTTCATATTCAGCTTCAACTTCAGGAAATTCAGCGATATAGCTTTCCACTTCCAGATTTTCATCAGGAGTTGTGGTGCCTAAGATATAGCTATCCAATAGGCCCGATTCCATAAAAACTTGTAATTTTTTTTCCATTTTTATAATCTTTAATCGTTGAAGATTTTACGTAAATCTCTCAAACCAATTTTCAACCTAGATTTTATGGTACCTAACGGAATATCTAATTCATCACTAGCTTCTTGTTGTGTCATGCCTTCAAAGAATAGGGCATTTAGAACGATTTGGTACTTTTCTTCGAGTTTGGTAACATGCTCTTTTAAATCGATTACATCCTGATTTAAACTTGCAGTTGGTAGAATATATACGTCGGATTTGTCAATTTGGACTTCCTTATGAAAACGATTGTTAAAACTTCTTAATTTATCGATAGCTGTATTGCGAGCAATTCTGTAAAGCCATGTGAAAAGCTTGGCCTTTGATGAATCATATCTTTTTGCATTCTTCCAGATTTTCACAAAACTTTCCTGTAAGGCGTCTTGTGCAAGCTCTTCGTTCTTGGTTATTTTTAAAATGACGCCATAAAGACTGTCGGAATAATTTTCGTAAAGTAGATTAATCGCAGCTTGATCTCCTTTTTCAAGAAGTTGGACAATATGGTCTTCTAATGAATAGCTCAATAGTGAAAATTTAATTTATTATTAGGTTAAAAAGTCTATACGCAGCTAACAGACGTATATCAATCATTAAGATGGTAAAACTACGAATAAACTCGTTTATTCTTTAAATATTGTATTGATATCTATGGTGTCGAAATTTCCTCTTCTAAGGAATATGATTAATAGCTTTTTCGGTCGAGACTTTAGTGTTTATTTTAAGGCTTCAACATAACTTGTTGAAGCCTTTTTATATAATATTTACCTCAGTTTCAATAGTAATTCCGAAAAGTTGCTTTATTGTTTTTTGAATGAGTAAGGCCAAATTAAGAATATCAGCGCCTTTGGCGTTCCCATAATTGACCAATACTAAGGCTTGTTTTTTATGCACGCCATAGTCATTGAATGTTTTACCTTTAAAACCTGACTTTTCTATCAGCCAACCTGCAGGAACTTTTATTTCGTTGGGAGACACCACATAATTTGGTATCTCAGGAAAGTTGTTTTGAAGTTTTTCAAAATGAGTTTTAGTAATAACAGGGTTTTTAAAAAAACTACCACTGTTTCCAATCTCTTTAGGATTTGGGAGTTTGCTCTCCCTTATCGAAATCACTGCTTTTGAAATATCTTGTATTGTGGGAATTGATATTGCCATCGATTCTAACTGGGTCGTAATAGCGCCATATTCCATGTGCAATTGATGATCCGCCTTGGTCAATGCTAAAGTAGTACTTAGGATAACATAACTGTTATTTTTGTCTTGTTTAAACACCGATTCACGATACCCAAACTGACAATGTTCCTTAGTGAAAGTTTCGATTTCTTTCGTTTGAATGTTCAGCGCCTCACACGATTCAAAAACATCTTGGACCTCGACGCCATAGGCCCCAATATTTTGAATGGGAGCAGCCCCAACATAGCCTGGAATTAGCGAAAGATTTTCGATGCCTCCAAAATTGTGTTCCAAACACCACAGGACAAATTCATGCCAGTTTTCGCCAGCCCCAGCTTTGACATGAACTTTGTTGTCTTTTTCGGCAATAACTTCAATGCCTTTTAGTGCCACATGAATTACTAAGGAGTCCAAATCCTGAGTGAGTAGCATATTGCTGCCACCACCCAAAATGAATTTGTTAGGATGCGCATCCAAGCTTAAAACTTCTTTTAAGTCTTGAATGCTTTCAACCTTCACAAAATATCGAGCATTAGCATCTAACCCGAAGGTGTTATAGGGTTTTAATGATATGTTTTCTTGAATGTGCACTAGTTAGGGTAAACTTTTAAGGCTTCTTTTAAAATATGAACGGCTTTAATCAAGCTATCTTCATTAAGAACATAGGCAATTCTAATTTGGTTCAATCCTGTATTTGGTGTGGAATAGAAACCAGCTGCAGGAGCGACCATGACCGTTTCTTTATTTAGATCATAGCTTTCCAATAACCATTGTGCAAAATGATCGGCACTTTTGACCGGCAATTCTACAATGCAATAGAAAGCACCTTTAGGTTCAGCAACTTTAAGACCGTCAATCTTATTTAACTCTCTGATGAGGGTATTTCGTCTTTTAACATACTCTTCAATAACATCATCAAAGTAACTTTGTGGCGTGTCAAGGGCAGCTTCACTTGCAATTTGAGCTAAAGTAGGTGGACTCAATCGCGCTTGGGCAAACTTAAGGGCAGTTTGAATGACTTCTTTGTTTCTGGAAACAAAATAACCGATTCTTGCACCACACATGCTGTAGCGTTTAGAAACTGAATCAATCATAATAGCATGATCTTCCAATCCTTCTTCTTGCATGATCGAGTAAAACTCGTTGCCATCATACACGAACTCTCTATAAACTTCGTCCGCAATCAGGAATAGGTCGTGCTTTTTAACAAGATCAGCCAGTTGTTTTATTTCTTCCTTGGAATAAAGATATCCGGTAGGATTCCCTGGATTACAGATTAAAATCGCCTTTGTTTTATTGGTAATCAGTTTTTCAAATTCTGCAATTGGAGGTAGTGCAAAATTATCTTCTATTTTGGAAATGACCGGAACAACCTTGATATCTGAAGCCGTTGAAAATCCATTATAATTGGCGTAAAATGGCTCAGGAATAATGATTTCATCATCAGGATCCATAATGCTTCCAAAAGCAAAAAGCAACGCTTCACTGCCTCCTGTAGTTACTATGATATCATTATGGCTAACGTGAATGTCATTTTTAGCATAATAATCGGCTATTTTTTTTCGATAAGCTTCAGAACCTTCTGAGCGCGTGTAAGCTAAAATATCCAAAGAATGTACTCTCACAGCGTCCAAGGCTATTTCTGGAGTTTTGATGTCAGGTTGACCAATATTTAAATGATATACAGTTTTACCTTCTTTATAGGCTTGTTC
>JBARDR010000218.1:0-2508 GCA_049795335.1 Gelidibacter sp.
TAATTTGACGTCTTCCGGTAAACTCACGCCCAGTTGTTTTTCATCTACAAATTGAATGAGGTCAGAACGTTTTGTAATGGCTGAAAAACTTGGAATGTTGAATTTTAAATTATTAGGATCGGTTATATTTTGAAGTTTTCCGCTGGCCGAAATGTGCGTGTTTGCCCAATTAGCCTTCAGTTGAGCGCTATTAATATCAGATAGATAGCCGTTCGCTTTGACGTTTCCTGAGAGTAAGTGTTTGCTTAAAGTGTTGAGGTGTGGATTTTTTTTAAGTTGTGGTTGAATCAGGAACACATCTTTTAAAGAGACTTGAAATGCTGCAATATTTAGGTCGACCTTCGATTTTTCGGGAGATTCAATCAGCGCAGATAACTTCGGATAGTCCAAACGTAAATTAGCGATTAGGCTGTTATTGTTGAGTGCAGCCCGTAAATCGGTAACTTTTAAAGTATGGTCGTCTGCATTAAATTCAAGGCTCAGTTCCTTTAAGTCGAATCCTGAAATCTCCTTGAAATTCGATTTTTCGATATGGAGTTCTGCCGTTTTATCTTTCAGGTTGATGTTATTGGCTTGAAGATTCAAATCGTGCAAAACGATGGCATTCGGATTGAAGCTGCCCGCGTTAGCTTCTGCGGAAGCGACAAAATAGCTGAATTTATTATTCTCAAGATCAAGATCATCTATTGCTAAACGTAATTCTGGCCATTCAAAAGTTTTGATATCCTGTTTGATATCCTGAGTCGCTTCGGCTAATTTTTGGGTAACGACATTGGATTCCGTTTCGGTATGAAGAACGACCGATGAGTTTTTAAGACGAAAGCTTGTTACTTCAAAATCGCTATTGGCCAAATTAACTTTGGGGATTGCCGCGAATAACTCCTTGATGTCAACTTTTGCTGCAATGCGGTCGCCGTAGGATTGATAATCAGCAAACACGTTGGTTAAGGTCAAATTGTCGACAGCTATGGAAGGCAATGGCGCAGGGTTTTCTTCAGGAATTTTGGGAACAGGGGTTTGGATGAATTTGATCTGCGCATCAGATAATTTTAAATCCGATGCTTCAAACTTCATATGTTCCAAATCGGTGGTTTTCATGGCGGCCTCGAGCGCTCCGATTTTAAAACGGCTATCAATTCCGACGACCGCATCGTCAAAAACGATGTCAAAATCTTTGAAATTGAGTTTTCCTATGACAATATTTAGAGGTGCCGCAGTGGTATCAGCTGGTATAGGGACTGTTTCCTTGGAGGCAAAAGCATCCATTAAAAATTGGAAATTATAACCTGCAATCGAATCTTTACGGATGATGTTGGCACGTAAACCTTGCCAATTAAGTTCGTCAACACCGATGCCTTCGCCGCGAATCATCGCCCATAAAGGCACATTGGCTTCCAGGGATTTTGAATAGATTAAGGTATCGCCTTTGGTGTCTTCCAGAAATAAACCTTCGATTTGCAGATGGCCGTCAAAAGTGAGAAACAAACGTTCAATTTCAACTTTCGTGTGGGTTTTATTGGAAACGTAAGAAGTGACTTTGTCAACAATAATGCCTTGTCCCCATGGACTTCGGATAAAAATTAGGAGGAGAAATAAGAATACGAAGATGCCCAGAATAATTCTTAGCATTATTCTGACCATCCTATATTTCTTTTTTATAGGTTTTTGGTTAGTTTTCTCTTTTTCTTCCAAGCAAGTTGATCTATGTATGCAAATCTATCTTATTACATGAGTACGGATGTCCCTTAATCCCATTATTAATAGCTCAGATGTGAAATTGCTTATAATTGTATTATCTGTATTAAATTTAGAGTTTATATGTTAAATCCTTATTAATAAAGTTCTAAAAATACTTTTGAAACGTATATATTAACATAAACCAATAAATAATGATATTATGGCTATTAAAAAAACTAGTTTATTCCTTGCAGTTGCATTGACAGCGTTTGTTTTTATGTCCTCTTGTGAAGATGGTAAAAAGAAAGAGCAACAAATTAAAATGGAGAACGAGCGCATTGAGATGGAAAATGCAGAAAAGGCTGAGATGGAACAGAAAGCTCAAGAAGCTCAGACAACCAAGCTCAAAGAAGAAGCGCAAGCAAATAGTATTGCCGGAAAAGCGATGGCTGATAAGGATTTATCAACTTTAGTAAGTGCTTTAAAAGCGGCCGATTTGGCAACGATGTTGTCTGAACCAGGAGAATACACCGTGTTTGCACCATCCAATCAGGCTTTTGAGAAATTACCTCAAAAAACACGAGACGATTTGATGAAGCCAGAAAACAAGAAAATGTTAACTGACGTGTTGACCTATCATGTCGTGCCTGGAGTTATGACCTCAGATAAATTAGCGGCTGCCATTAAAGGTGGTAACGGATCCTATACCTTTAAAACTGTAAAAGGAGATGAGTTGATGGCGTCAATGAAAGGCGATCAATATGTAATCCAAGATGGTTCTGGTAAAAAAGCACAAGTTGCATTGGCTAACGTTTCCGCTTCAAACGGTAT
>JBARDR010000219.1:0-2002 GCA_049795335.1 Gelidibacter sp.
GATTAAAGATTGAAGATTTTTGATTTAAATCCCTCGTTTATTTAGAAACATTCTTGACTTCCTATTTTTCCCTGTCAGAACTCGATTTTAAATCGCAATAAATTATAACGAACATCTTGGTTCTTGATTCTAAAAGCGCAGCGGTCTCACATCTATAAAAATATTCCTATTTTTGCATTTCTAAAAACAGACAAATAATGAACGCATATATATTTCCTGGCCAAGGTGCCCAATTTACAGGAATGGGCTTGGACCTTTACGAAAAATCATCCATAGCACAACAACTTTTTGAACAAGCGAATTCCATTCTAGGTTTTTCGATAACCGATATAATGTTTGAAGGCTCAGCAGAAGCGCTTAAAGAAACCAAAGTAACACAGCCGGCTGTTTTTTTACATTCAGTAATCTTAGCAAAAACGCTTGGTGATCAGTTCACGCCACATATGGTTGCAGGACATTCTTTAGGAGAGTTTTCAGCATTGGTTGCCAATGGCACTTTATCTTTTGAAGATGGATTAAAGTTAGTATCACAACGCGCTTTAGCTATGCAAAAAGCCTGTGAGTTGCAACCCAGCACCATGGCAGCCGTTTTAGGTTTGGAAGATTCAATTGTCGAAAAAGTTTGCGCTGAAACTGAAGGTATCGTTGTTGCGGCAAATTACAATTGCCCAGGACAATTAGTTATTTCTGGGGAACTTAACGCGATTAATCGTGCATGTGAAGCCATGAAAGAGGCTGGCGCAAAACGCGCATTGGTATTGCCTGTTGGAGGCGCATTTCATTCACCGCTCATGGAACCTGCACGAGAGCAATTGGCTGCTGCCATTGAAAACACCTATTTCAGCAAACCTAACTGTCCAATTTATCAAAATGTGACAGCGAATGCAGTGATCAACCAAGATGATATTAAAACTAATTTAATTTCGCAATTAACCGCACCTGTACGCTGGACACAATCTGTACAACAAATGATTGCAGATGGCGCCACTTTATTCACAGAAGTGGGTCCTGGAAACGTATTGCAAGGATTGGTCAAAAAAATCAACAGAGACGCACAAACAGCAGCGGCAACATTTACCCCTAATTTATAGTCGATGAAACTATCAAGAACATTAAGTATTGTATTATTGATTGTTGCCAATATTGCCATAGATCAAATTTCAAAATTTATCGTAAGGGCAGAAATAGCCTCAAATGAAATTATTCAACTTATGGGTGACACTTTTATCATGACCAAGGTTGAAAATTCAGGCGCATTTTTAGGCATGGGAAGTGACTTGAGTCCTACTTTAAAGTGGATTTTATTATTGATTCTACCCGTCATTGTTTTGGGCGGCGTTGTATATTATATCTTAACCAATAAAACCTTAGACCGATTAAGCCTGATTGCATTTTGCTGTATCGTTGGTGGTGGTATCGCCAATGTATTTGACCGTTTTTTGTATGGCTCCGTTACTGACTTTTTCCACATCGACTTAGGTGGGGTGTTTAGAACGGGTATCTTTAACGTGGCCGATATGTCGGTCTCGTTTGGGATGATCTTACTGGTTATTGCAAGCTTTCAACAGAAAAAACTCGCGAAACAAAACGCATAAAATAATCAAATCTTAGCTAAAAACCTCGAACTAGAAATAGTCTTAACCACATTATAAAATCAAAAAAGCCTCAATAATTTGAGGCTTTTCTATTGTTTTAAGTTACTAATTTATCTTGCTAAATTACAATCTTCGCAAGCCTTCACTTCACCATAATAGGTTTCTCTATATTTATGAAGTGTTTGTAAGGAATACTTAAAAATTGCTTTTTAATGTAAGTTACTTTTGTAATTAGCAAACCCATTTTAGGCGTGTACCTTTCTTCAGGAATTGTTTCTCTCTTAATACTAATCAATTTCATTTTGTCCTTCGCTTTTGTTTTTATAATCAAATTAGCTCACAATTAAATTTCTAATTTAAAACTGAAATTCACTAAGTGCATTTTGATTATTTCTAGTCATCATGAA
>JBARDR010000220.1:0-2688 GCA_049795335.1 Gelidibacter sp.
TCCGCAGTACTTTTTAGGATTTTTATTTCATTTCAATTACGAAAGCTGCACAAATCCTCTAAGACTATTTCGGCAAAATTAGCATCACGATTCGATGAGGTTACGAAAGATATTAATGCGGAATGGGAAGATTAATACCTAAATTCGGCCCAGAATGAATTACATTTGAAAAATCCAATATGATTATTAGAAAAGCAACATTAGACGATCTTAAAACGGTTCACGAAATTGAAACCTTAAGTTTTAATGACGGCAGTTATCCGTTATTCGTTTTAAGGCAGTTGTTGGATATCTCTGGAGATTATTTTTTAATTGCTCAAGAAGAAGATTTGATTTTGGGTTATGCCTTAGGAAGTCTTTCAACCAAAGATGATCAAGGCTGGATTTTATCCTTAGGCGTACATCCTGAAGCGCGGGGAAAAAAAGTGGGAAAAACCCTGACTAAGGAGTTGATTGCGCTTTTAGAAGACCATGATTGTAAGGAAATTTGCTTAACTGTTCATCCTGATAATGCGTCTGCCATCAAAATTTACAAGGCCTTTGATTTTGAAATCATCATCCTATCCGATAATTATTATTTGGATAACGAACCGCGGTTTCTGATGAAAAAGGAAGCCGTATCCAACATCGTAAATTCATAAGAAAAAAAAGAACATGAAAAGCACAATTCAAAATTGCATCTCCTGTGAAATTATAACTAGAAAACTCGCTGTGCACATTGAAAACAATACACTATTATACATGAAAAGATCAATATTTATCCTCGCTTTATTAACTGCTTTCTTCAGTTGTAAGAACACTGAAGAGTCCACAGACTTGGCCAAATCGAACAAAGTTGTCGCTCAATTATTTTATAATGGAGATATTCTAACTATGGAAACTCAAAAACCTTCGTATGCAGAAGCTATTGTGGAGAAAAATGGTAAGATTGTTTTCGTTGGAAGTCAAGCAGAAGCAGAGATCAAATTTCCAAATGCAAAAAAAATAGACCTTAACAGAAAAACCCTTTTACCAGGTTTTATAGATCCGCACAGTCATTTTGGGATGGTGTCCAATACGATGGGACAGGTTGATTTGAATTCAGAACCTATGGGAACGGTTACTGACATCGATGATATTCTGGCAAATTTAACAGCCTATAAAGAAGCTAAAAAGATTGCCGATGGCGAATGGATTTTTGGTTGGGGTTATGACGATGGAGAATTGGCTGAAAAACGTCATCCTACTAAAAATGACATCGACAAAGTGTTGCCAAACAATCCTGTGTATTTACAACATGCCAGTGGACATATGGGTGTTGCCAATACGTTGGCGCTCGAGAAGATGAAGGTTTCTTCGGATAGTAAAAATCCAGAAGGCGGGAATATTGTTCGTTTTCCAAACTCAGAAGAACCGACAGGTTTGGTTCAGGAAACGGCCATGTATCCTTTTGTAAGTCACATGTTACAAGAATTGGCCAGTAAACAAGCGGAGTATTTTGAAACGACCCAAAAGTATTATGCGGCTAACGGAATTACCACGGCACAAGATGGAATGACGGATCGCAACACCATTCGATTTTTTCAAGCCCAAGCAGATGCGGGAAAGTTTTATATTGATTTAATTTCCTTGGCCGGTTATTCTGAATTAGAAAGCAATTTAAAAGATTCTACACTGCACTTTAAAACCTATAAAAACGGTTTTAAAGTGCAAGGGACAAAAATTGTTGCGGATGGTTCACCGCAAGGTAAAACCGCTTATTTCACAACGCCTTATATGACGGAAGTTCCTGGATGTACGCATGATTGCAGAGGCTTGCCAAGTTTAACTCAGGATGAATTGAATAAATTGTTTGTGATGGCTTATGATAAGGACAACCAATTGTTTGTGCATTGTAATGGCGATGCCACGGTGGATATGGTTTTGGAAGCCCATCGCAATGCCTGTATTCAATTAAATCAGCCCTTGGATAAAGACCGAAGAACCATTGTGATTCATGCACAATTTGCACGTCAGGACCAGCTGTTGAAATTCGTTCAGTATAAAATGGAACCGTCATTTTTTACGAATCACGCTTACTTTTGGGGCGATGTCCATGTTGAAAATTTAGGTAAACAGCGAGCTGATTTCTTAAGTCCGATGGTTAGCGCAGATCGTTTGGGACTAAAACCAACCAATCATTCTGACGCTACGGTTACACCCATTGATCCGATTTTTACCATTTGGACCGCGGTTAATCGTGTGTCGCGTTCAGGAGCCATTATCGGCGAAAAGGAACGCGCCAAGCCTTATTTGGCATTAAAAGCAATAACCACCAATGCCGCTTACGAGTTTTTTGAAGAAAATTTAAAAGGTACATTATCAGAAGGAAAGCTGGCAGATTTTGTGATTTTAGATAAAAATCCCCTGAAGGTAAAACCAATGGACATTAAAAGTATTCAGGTTTTGGAAACGATTAAAGAAGGTAAAACAATTTATAAAAAATAATCATCTTTATGCATTTAGCAAAGATTAAGTGATGTTTCCTTAAATGAATAGAGGATTTTTCATTCAGCACCTCAATAACCAATGCCAAACATTATCATGGATACCTCAAGTTTTTTGACTCAAAAGGAAAAACAGCCATAGTAACTTATGTCGTCAATGGCCTCGTTCAATAAAAGTCCGGCCATTAGAGCGTATAAATGGAGGTAGCGAACACACCTTGGA
>JBARDR010000221.1:0-1580 GCA_049795335.1 Gelidibacter sp.
AACTTGTGATCTGGTTAATGGAGAATCAAAAGGGTCAGTTATTATTGATGCAGTAACAGGCGGAACAGGTCCATATAACTATTATGTTACGGGAACCAATGGATATGCTGAACAAGAATTAAATACCGACGGTTCAACCTCAGTTAAATTTAATGTGGTCGATTTTGGATTATATCAAATAAACGTAGTGGATGCAAACGGATGTTCGGTTTTGGTTCAAGATGTATTAGTGGCCTCACCACCTGACGATTTGTTGATTGTCGTAGAGCCTTCAGCCGATTGCATTAATGGAGGACAAGCCGTTGTTAGTATTGGTACTACATTGTCAGGTGCTGGACCATTCTTCTTTAGCATCTATCAAGGACCTGCTTCGGTATATCCAAATCCAGCTGGATCATGGCAAGCAGAGGATGCTGTTGGAAGCAAAACTACCACATTCACGGATTTAATCCCTGGTGTTACCTATACTTTTATAGTATACGATAATTCAACAGGTTGTAGTTATTATGAAACCGCGCCAGGACCTATTCCTACAAATTCAACCTTAATAACGGAAGCGTTTATCTCAAATAATATTTCGTGTAAAGGAAGCGCCGATGGAAATGTATCGTTTGATATAAGAAGTGTTTATGGATCGGGTATTACTGTAAGCTACGAAATATTAAATTCACAATCCCTAATTTCTACAGCAATAAGTGGAACCGGAACCGTGCCTGCAAATGGGACACTAACTGTATCTAATTTAGGACCATTACCTTTTGGAAACTACTATGTTTTAATAAAAGAAACTTCTGGACCCAATATGGGATGTAGTATCGTTACGGCACCTTTTAATATTACCGAATCTGCAATCGCATTAAGCATGGCAGCCTCAGTTTCAAAAAATGAAAACTGTAATGATTTGGGTATTCTTTCTGCAACGGCAAGCAACGGAACAGGACCTTATGAGTATCAGGTTGTTGTTTCCGGAGCTACACCAGTTCCTTCATCTTGGGCTAAACCGAATACTTTTGAATTAGCAGCTGGTATTTATGATGTATATGTAAGAGATGCTTATGGTTGTGAAGTTTTTGAAACGAAAGAAATAACTAAAGATGCAGAACCAACACTAAACCCAGTTGCTCAAGTATGTTTTGATGGTACGCCGTTTAGCATCACATTAGATGGGACAACTTTTAATGGCATCGCTACCTACAGTATAGGAGGCACCTACCAATCAAGTCCAGATTTTACAATTACAGCAGCAGGCACCTATATTATAAGTATTAAAGATGCTAACAACTGTATTGCTTATGAAGAGTTTATTGTAGCACCACCTTTATTATTAGATGCGGTTTTAGATTTAGATTTAACCTGTACTGTTGATGGAAGCATTAGCTTAACTGCTAGTGGTGGCACTGGAACATACGACACTTATGAAGTGAGCAGTGATGGTGGAACAACCTATACAGTTATTACGGGTACAACTTATACCGCAACCATAGAGGGGACATACATCTTTAAAGTCACCGACTCACAAGGTTGTGAAGCTGTTTCTAATGACATTATTGTAACACCAAAAACCACACCAACACTTACAC
>JBARDR010000222.1:0-2066 GCA_049795335.1 Gelidibacter sp.
ACGATTTACGAAAAGTCTGATCCATTTGGAGTTTCTTCAGTCGAACGAAAGAAATCCTCGAGTTGCGAAATAAAACACTTTAAAGAAATCGAACTGAATACAGGAATGGGACACGGATTTTTATTTAAACCTTTAAAGGTATGGATTGAACCGACGATAAAATGGGCGAAAGGAAATTACAAGGCGGAATAAAAACTATAACAATAGTAATCGTTGCACGACCAATGAATTCAAGAAAACCGAACTTATTTAAGCTCTGAAAAGGGCTTTTTTTGGCTAAAAACTGTTTGTGCGGTTTTCCCCACTGCCATGGTTTTGGTAATATTTGAATACAATAATATGCTGGCAGAATGTAAGGAGGAAATAGGGGAGGCGAGATGCTTTGGAATGTGGAAAACACCAACAATGGCGATAGTTCTTAAAATATTTAAAATAATCAGTTGTGTATAGAAATGTTGCTTTTTGTTGTAAACAGTTGATATGTGTATAGAAAATTGAATTCACTTTATACGGCTACGCATTCATATTAAGATAAAATGAATTGGAAACTCCAAAGTCTGCCTTATAGCAATGCTAACGAAATACCTGTTCTCAACAATATTATTCCTACAATCAAATTATACTTTCCCCTCAGAATTACTATATTAGCCACATCCATAAATCAACGATTACCTTGACAACAAACAACGACGACTGGTTATACACCATCTCTTCCAAAAACAAACTGATCGATCTTAATTTTAAGGAGATCTGGCGATACCGTGATTTATTGATGTTGTTTGTGAAGCGTGATATTGTGACTGTTTATAAGCAGACCATTTTGGGGCCGTTATGGTACGTGATTCAGCCTTTGTTTACTTCTGTTATTTTCACATTGATATTTAATAATCTTGGGAATATCAGTACCGGAGGGATACCCCCATTTTTGTTTAACCTTGCGGGGATTACGGCTTGGAACTATTTTAATAATTGCTTAACCGGCACTAGTGATACCTTTAAAAAGAACGAGAGTATCTTTGGAAAAGTCTATTTCCCTAGGGTGATTATGCCGATGTCGGTAACCATTTCCAATTTGCTGAAGTTTTTTATTCAACTCGGTATTTTTGTTGGATTTTATATTTATTATTTAAGCACCGGAAGCACCTTGTCCGTGAATATGAATTTGTTGTTGTTTCCTGTTTATATTTTGATGATGGCGATGCTCGGGTTGGGGCTTGGTATGATTCTGTCCTCAATGACTACCAAATATCGCGATATGACGGTCGTGATTGGATTTGGCGTGAGTTTATTGATGTATATGTCGGCAGTTCCTTATCCATTGTCTGAAGCACATAAGAAATTTCCAGTTTGGGTGGCTACGTTTGTGGAATATAACCCATTAACACAAATCATTGAAGGGTTTCGATATATGTTGTTGAATACGGGTACATTTACGTGGTTTGGATTTGCTTATACCTTGGCTATTAGTTCGGTTTTGTTTTTAATTGGTATTATTGTTTTTAATAAGACGGAGAAGACGTTTATCGATACTGTTTAGGGTTGAGGTGTGAGGTTTGAGGTATTTGGGATTAGGGATTAGGGATTAGTGGGTAGAGGGTAGCGGCTAGATTTTAGAAAATAGAAAATAGAGGATAGACGGGTGAATTGTTGTTATGGATTCCCAACAAGGATCGTTGCGAGCCTCCACCCACGATGTCATTGCGAGGAAGGATAACGAAGCAATCTCATAATTGTTCAGCCGAAAAGGCAAGTTATAATTTTGTTCTGAAAATAATATTGAGGTTGATTTTTTTCGGAATAATAGAAGTTAATAATATAAAGATTACTCACGCATTCTTATTTTAAAAATGGTGTTCGTGAATGCTGCGCATTAGCCACGTCGCTCCTGCGTCACTCCTCGCAATGAAAGAATAATAAAGAATAAGTAATAATACCCATGATCATCTTAAAAGCCGAAAACATCAGCAAACAGTACCGCCTCGGACTCGTGGGGACTGGCACCATTAGTCATGATTTGAACCGCTGGTGGGCTGGAGTGCGTGGGAAAGAAGACCCGTTTTTGAAGG
>JBARDR010000223.1:0-7579 GCA_049795335.1 Gelidibacter sp.
ATATTTACCGGAAAATTTAATTTCATAGGCGCCGTCAAAAAGTTGTCGTCCGCGTGTACCTTCGGCTTGATAACCGACCAATAAAACCGTAGTGGAAGCCTCCTCAATGAGATGATCTAAATACGTCAAAACTCTTCCGCCAGTAACCATCCCGCTTCCTGCGATGATTATTTTAGAGCGTTTGTCGTCAATAGTTTTCCAGGTGTCCTTGTATGATTCAATAATAGTGATATGATTGCACATGGCATTATAATCGGAGTCCGAAAGTTTGTGCCATTTTGGGAAGCGCCTGAAAACTTCCAAAACATTCTTTCCCATTGGGCTATCCACAAAAATGGGAATGTTGGGGATTTTATTTTTCTGATATAATTTCCATAGAATAAACATCAAGGTTTGAAGGCGTTCTACAGCAAAACTAGGGATGACCAAGTTACCTTTTTTATGAAGGGTTTCCACAATAATATCAGCAAGAATCTGCTCCACGTCCTCTTCTGGATGGAGTTTATTGCCGTAAGTACTTTCAATGAAAAGGAAGTCGGCCCATTCTGGGCGTTTTGGATCTTCCAGTAAATAATCATCTGTTCGGCCAATATCTCCAGAAAACACAAAACGCTTGGAATTGATGTCCAATTCTATAAAGGTCGCCCCAAGAATATGTCCGTTATATTGAAAGCGATAGGAGATATGCTCCGATAAAGTGATCCATTTGCCTGGCATTTCAACTTCAAACGAGCAAATGGTTTTTTCTGCTTCTGCTATGGTATAAAAAGGTAGCGCGGGACTGTGTTTAGTGTATTTCTCATCATTTGCTTTTTTGGCTTCTTCCTCATGGATTTTAGCACTGTCTTTCAGGATTATTTCGGCAATTGCCAAAGTAGGTTCCGTTCCAATAATTTTCCCATTAAAACCTTGCGTGACCAAACGTGGTAAATAGCCAACGTGATCGAGATGGCCATGCGTGAGCAGAACGACATCAATGCGGCTGACATTAACAGGAAGATCCACCCAATTGAGTTCGCGCAGTTCCTTTAAGCCTTGAAACATGCCACAATCGATCATGATGTTCTTTTCGGAGGTTTCAATCAGGAATTTTGAACCCGTCACAACATTGGAGGCTCCCAAGAAACTTACTTTCACATGCCTGTCCATAATTTTAAGTTTTACACAGCATTTTTATCTCATTCTGAATTTTTGCTTTACGGGCTTCTGAAATCCCGAGATGGTCCAAGAAAAAGACATCGCCGATCAAGTCTTTACAAAGCACCACATTTCTACTTAATAGGAACTGTTTTTCGCGATTGGTCAATAAGGTGGACACGGTTATGGGATATAATCCGAGTCGGTCAATGCGATTTCTCAAACCATCATTTTTTGGATAATCCCAGCTTAGGAGGTACAGGCCGATACAATTTCCGTATTGCAAGGCATCTTCGGTAAAACGCGTGTTGGTCACTACCCAACCGACCTCTAATTTGGTGTCATGTGATTTTGAATCCCAATGGATTTTGATATCTTCAAAGCGTGACGCGATGTATAAGGGCACTTTGACATTGCAATTTCTACCTTGCTCACTATGGAATTTACATTCGATCAGTGTGGTCTTTTTATCTTTTACCGCAACAACATCAATTTCGTGCTTAACACAATGACCCTGCTTAGTTTCGCTGACTTGCGTATTATAACCTGAATACTTTAAAATCGCACTGATAAAACGCTCAAACGGATAGCCTGTTGGCCCCAATTCATAGATTGCTTTTTTAAGCTTGTACTTGGATGCCAAATAACCCTCTTTCTTTTTTAGTAAGGCAAATGCTCTATTATAGATTTCCTTGGTTGAAATGCCATCGTATAATTCGACCTTCACTTTGTCAATAATATCAGTTATGGTTGGGCGGTCAGCTCCCGATTTCCCCAAAGAGGCGCGGAGTTTGTCCATTGAAAACTTTACTTTTTCTCCCGAAGATTTAATGATGTCAATATTAGTGTCCATAGTTTTTATCGAAATTGTGAATGAGGAATAGGATAATTGATCTGTTAAAGTTAAAAAATTAAGTGATAGTAGGTATGATAAATATCACACAACGAGGTGAGTATACTAAAAAAGAAGGTCTGTAGAATCAGAAGAACTTTTTCCACCTGTAAATAATAAAAGTTATTATCATATCGATGGCGTAGCGCTCAATAACTTTCCTATGGAAGCCATCAAGCAGAAGTGTGAGCACTTTATTGGGATTTATGTGGATGAATTTGATGTGGTCACCATCAAAGAATTGAAACATTCTCACAATGTGGTGGAACGGGTGTTAAGCTGAAATCTGTTTTAGAAAATCAGCCTAAATTTACCGAGTACGTTGTCATGATTGCGCCGTCCAAATTGAATAAGTTTGGAATTTTTGATAGAAAAAATATTGACTAGATTGTTGAGGTTGGCTATAATGCCGCAAAAACCACTCTTGAAAATTATGATTTAGTTAAATTTAAGTCCTCTGCTAAATCTTCTCTATTTTAGTTTCTCTTTATCTGCGTTTTAATTGCAAGCCCCAGAAACCGATCCGTCTTGGCATATTGTCGTCAATATTGCCTTCGTTTACCATTTTCACACCTTCAATGGTGTAAAAAGCACTCGGATGGTATTTATTGATGGCATCGGTAAGATGATTTAAATTTTCTCTTTTCAAAACAAGAAAAACCACACTCACTTTTCCAGTTCTTCCTTCGGCATCCAAAATAGAATAACGATAGTCATTATCGACCAAAAAGGTTAGAAATTCATGAACGGGCTCTTTAGTGATCAATCTTAAAACCACACGCCCAATGGCAAGTTTTTCCTCGATGTACATGCCAACAAAAGTTCCAACGGCAAAGCCACTGGCATACGCAACATACGACAGTGTGTTATCAATATTGCTAATAATCTGCCCGATAGCCAATAACCAGATAAGCGCTTCAAAGAATCCTAAAAAAGGAGCGATATTTCGTTTTCCGCTCATCACAAAAATGATTCGGATGGTAGAAATCGACACGTCGCAGATGCGCGCCATAAATATCAACAAGGGAATAATCACGTAGTTTAAAACGTTCTCACTCACGCCGAAATTATCATAAAAAAATTGTTCCATACTGCGAAATTCTAAAAAAAAATATTGATTTCTAATCTCTTAGCGATTAGTTGATAATTGGGGTGTAAAGGTAATTATATCTTTATTAAAATTAATTGGGGAGTTCTTATTATTTAGCTTCATTTTAAGTGCAATAAATGGATGAATAGATAAATCATTGCCTTGGTATCAATACCTCTCACTTGCAGTAGCAGTAAGGTATGTAAGATTAGGATAAAGTCGGTTTTTTATGTTTCTTGTCATGTCTTCTAAAAAAAGTCCTATTTTGGAACTCTTAAAACATCATTAAAAAAGATATCTTAGCACAGGATTGAAGTGTGTTGTTGTGCGATTATTCCGATTCTAAAAATTATGAAAACATACAAAGTAAATAAGGTTGACAGCAACCATTTGGTTGTCAATGGAAAAGTGGATCATCCGTTATGGGGTGAAGCTGTAGTTTTAAAAGATTTCATTTCACCATGGCATGTTGAAGACGTTGAGGATATTGAATTTAGAGCTCTTTATGACGACGAAAATTTATATGTGTCGTACAGAGTGAATGACGCCTCCCTTCATATTGATACTACGGATGATTCAAAAAAAAGCGTCAATAATTCTGATCGGGTTGAGCTGTTTTTAAGATCTGACACCCGTCTTGATCCATATTATTGTCTTGAAATCGATCCGTTGGGTAGAGTTCAGGATTTTATAGCACGTGCTAACCGGCAATTTGATTATGCCTGGGATTGGCCAAATGATGATATTTCGATAAAATCTGAAATAACCGCGATCTGTTTTACGGTGGAAGTGGTCATTAGTATCGCATCCTTAAAGAAATTTAAACTCCTTCAAAAGGACGGAATGATTGAAGCAGGAATTTATCGTGCCAAATACCACCAGCAATCCAACGGACAGTTTCAACCCACCTGGATTACTTGGATAGATCCTCAAACCGAAACGCCCAATTTTCATATCGCGTCATCCTTCGGGAAGTTAAAACTCGATAAATACTAGACCTTTAAGAAAGGCGTCACGTTTTCGGAGTTGATAATATCGATCGGTAATAGAAATTGCTCAGGAATTTGTTTTTCAAATACCAAATACTCAATTAAAAACTTCATGCCCAAATAAGCTTGTTGTCTCGGGTTTTGATGAATTAAAAAGTCGATGACCCCATTTTTGAGATGACTTATATTTTCAGTAAGAAGATCATATCCGACCAACTTAATGTGGCTTTTAGTTTCATCTTGCAATACTCTGGCCACATGAAAAGCTTTGGAATTGGTAACGAAAAGCCCCTTTAAATTGGGGTTTTTTGATAAAAAGACGTTTAATTTATCTTCCGATTCGCCATGTTTGAGCTTGCATTTTAAAATCTCACCCTCATAATTACCTACGTCTTCAAAATAACTTTTAAATCCTTTCTCTTTTTCTTGCATGTGAACCGCATTCTTGTATTGTTCATCAATATGGACTATGGCTATATCGCCTTCTGCATTGATGCTATGGAGTAATTTTGCCGCCACTCGACCACTTTGATACAGATCCTGTCCTATGAAAGTTGCCGTAGAGGCTGTGATTTGGTTGTTAAAGGAACAGACTTGAATATCCATGGAATGGTAGTGTTCCAACACACTTTTCGCCTCTTTGTAAAATAATGGAACCATCAAAATAACATCCGGAGAGGTCTTTAGCATTTCCTCGTTATTCTTTAGAAAGTCAGCAGTGTCCGTCGGGTCAAACAAAAAGGTGTTGATGCGTATGTCAAACGCATTAAACTCTGATAAGGCGGTATTAACGCCATCCATGCACCCCTCCCAATACGGATCTTTTTCTGGGTCAGGTAATAAAGCGCCTATCTTAAAAATCTTGTTGTTTTTTAAGTTTCTGGCAATAAGGTTGGGTTGGTAATTAATGTCGGCCAAAAGCTGTCTTACTTTATCCTCAACATCTTTGGCAACGTTACCTCTATTATGGATGACCCTATCAATAGTTCCTTTTGAAACTCCTGCTAATTGGGCGATATCTTTAATCGTATATTTTTTCGTCATAGACACTTGTATAAAACACAAGAGATGTTTATATTCGCATACTGTGTTCGAGCACAATTTAGAAAATTCGATTGTTATTTCAAAATTGAGGGTCGGATTTGTGTGAATTCAAACAATTGAATCGGTGCAAAGTATTAAATATTCGAGATAATTTTCAAACTATTGAAAATTATTTTTGACAGATAAAAACAAAAAAATGGTAGAAACGAATAAGCCGACGTTGGTCATCTTGGCAGCAGGAATGGGGAGCAGATATGGAGGTTTGAAACAAATGGATGCTTTTTCTCCGCAAGGCGACACGATTATGGATTTTTCAATTTATGACGCGCTTCAAGCGGGATTTGGAAAATTTGTGTTCATCATCAGAAAGGCTTTTGAAAAGGAATTCAGAGAGCTCATCGATAAAAAATTAGACGGAAAAGCTGAAGTGGACTATGTGTTTCAGGAATTCGACAGTGTTCCAGCAAAATATATAGATCCTAACAGAACAAAACCTTGGGGTACTGGTCATGCCTTATTAATGGCCAAAGATGCGGTAAAGGAAAATTTTGCCATCATCAATGCCGATGATTTTTATGGCAGGGAAGCGTTTGAGGTCATGGCAAAATCCTTATCAGAAAAAGATAAGGATTCGTACGATTTCAATATGATGGCCTACCTTCTTAAAAACACGGTTTCAGATCATGGCCATGTGGCAAGGGGCGAGTGTGAAGTGAATACGGATGGTTTTTTGGTAGATGTCACGGAGCGCACGCACATTGAAAAAAGAGATGGCCAGTTAATGCGTTTGGATGATCATGGTAAGTTTATTCCGATTGATGGCGATACCATCGTTTCCATGAATTTTTGGGGATTTACGCCTAGATGTTTTGAGTTTGGAGGCGAACTATTTGATGCTTTTTTAGAAGTCAATAAGCATAACCCAAAGGCAGAGTTTTTTATTCCATACGTTGTCAATGAGATTTTAAGATCGGAAAAGGCAAGTGTTGAAGTTTTGAAATCTAACGCACAATGGTTTGGGGTCACTTATTTAGAAGACAAAGCAATTGTACAAGTCGCCATTGAGAAGTTGAAGGAAGAAGGGGTGTATCCAGTTAATCTATGGTAAGATGCAGACAGAAAGATTAAAATTTATTTTCGGACAATTTGATCATGAATCTGAATTTGACGGCTTTGAGGAGTTGGCATCAGGGCACATCAACGACACCTATTTAATTAAAACAAAAACGAAGCCGTATTATGTGTTGCAACGCATCAATCA
This sequence comes from Gelidibacter sp., assembly GCA_049795335.1. Taxonomy (GTDB): domain Bacteria; phylum Bacteroidota; class Bacteroidia; order Flavobacteriales; family Flavobacteriaceae; genus Gelidibacter. The sequence goes on from JBARDR010000223.1 coordinate 6,414, forward strand.
CGGTGTGTTTCCGGATGTGCCAGGACTCATTGAGAACAAAGTGGCCATCAGTCAACATATTAAAGAAAAGTTACAACACCTGTCTCCTAAAAAACAAAAACGACGCATTCTAAAATTCTTCAAAACGAATACCGGAGCGTCCTATTTTAGGGGTGATGAAGGCAATTACTGGAACCTCATGGGGTTTATTGACAAAAGTGTTACGCACATGACCGTTCCCAATGAAGACGTGGCTTACCAAGGCGGACGACTTTTAGGCCAGTTTTTAACACTAACCAACGATTTTGACGCCACCACCTTGACCGAGGTCATTCCTGATTTTCATGATATGCCATTTAGATATCGACAATTTGAGGAAGCCTTAGCAAAAGCTGACAAAGCACGCGTGGAAAAAGCCAAACCTTATATAGACTTGGTGCACCACTCTAAAGAGGAAATGCACATTCTACAGAACTTAAAGGAATCGGGCGAAATTAAAATGCGCGTAACTCACAACGATACCAAAATATCCAACATACTTTTTAATAAGAAAGAGAAGGGCTTATGCCTTATTGATTTAGATACCGTAATGCCAGGGATTGTGCATTATGACTTTGGAGATGCCATCAGGACCAGCTGTAATACTGCTGCCGAAGATGAAACCAATCTGGATCTTGTAGAGTTTAACCTCGATTATTATAATGCCTATACCAAGGGGTTTTTAAAAAACATGGGAGATTCCTTAACGCCGATTGAATTGAAATATCTGCCTTTGGGAGCTAAAACCATGATTTTCATTATCGGGTTGCGCTTTTTAACCGATTATCTCAACGGAGATATCTATTTCAAAACGAAGTATGACGATCATAATTTAAATCGTGCCAAAAACCAGTTTAAACTCTTGCAGAGTCTGAGTGAGAAATTGGGTGTTTAATAAGTTCACATTGTAAATACAATCATTACATATTATAGACGCTTACCAAATCAAAAAACAATAATTAATAGGTTATAAAACGAAATGATATCCTTATGAGTACTACATCTAAAAATAATTTTGTCCCAATTGCCATTATCGGAGGACTCTTCGCGATTTTCGGCTTTGTAACTTGGATTAATGGGGCGTTAATCCCCTTCATGAAAACCATCAATGAGCTTACGGAAGCGCAATCGTATTTAGTGGCCACGGC
>JBARDR010000224.1:0-4310 GCA_049795335.1 Gelidibacter sp.
TACTATTATTAATTTTATTCAAAAATCCCGCCCGTATCGCAAAACATGAGTGAGTACTTCAAAAATCTTCAATCGTCAATCAACAATCTTCAATCCTAAGTCGACATGATATCTGCAACGCGCAACAATTCTCTATCGATCTTTGATTTTCCTTTGACTGCTTGTTCAATGGGCGTTAACTCCATTTGTTCATTGAGAAGTCCGACCATATAATTGGTTTTTCCTTCTAATAAAGATTCTACAGCTTTCACCCCCATTCTACTAGCTAACACACGATCAAAACAGGATGGTGAACCACCACGTTGCATATGGCCTAAAACAGAAACTCTCACGTCATATTCATCTAAAGTAGATTCGACATAATCTTTCAGCTCAAAAACGTTTTTACCGATTTTATCGCCTTCCGCAACGACTACGATGCTTGATGTTTTGCCTGAAGCCTTACTTTTATTTAAGGATTCCAACAAGCGCTCAAGGCCTAAGTTTTCTTCCGGAATAAGGATTTCTTCAGCTCCTGCACCAACGCCGGCATTCAATGCAATATGTCCAACGTCACGTCCCATAACCTCTACAAAAAAAAGTCGGTTGTGTGAACTCGCGGTGTCTCGAATTTTATCGATGCAATCCACCACGGTATTTAATGCCGTGTCAAACCCAATGGTATGCGTGGTTCCGAAAATATCGTTATCGATCGTACACGGAATTCCAATAATCGGAAAATCAAATTCCTCGTTGAAAACCATGCCACCATTAAACGTCCCATCGCCACCAATCACGACTAGGCCATCTATTTCGGCTTTCATCAGTTGGTCATAGGCAATTTTTCGGCCTTCGGGTGTTCTAAATTCTTTGGATCGTGCTGATTTAAGTACGGTTCCACCTTTGTTGATAATACCTTTAACACTACGGGCATCCATCGATTTAAAATCGCCTTCCATGATGCCTTCGTAACCACGATATATTCCCACACATTCGATGTTGTGATAGGCACAGGTTCTAACTACTGAACGAATGGCAGCGTTCATTCCAGGAGCATCGCCGCCAGAAGTCAGTACCCCAATTTTTTTAATACTTTTTGACATTTAGTTGTTGTTAAAAAAGTAAAACTACTAAACAAATACTATAATAAAGGAAGGAATTTTTATATTTTAATTCGAAATAAGCATCTCAAACGTTTTAGTTAATAACTTAATGAGAAATGCTTAAAAACTATGGCCTTAATTCTCTTTTTCGTCCTTTTCTTCACGCATTTTGATATGCGCTGGCAGTGGCGATTCCGTATTGGAAGCTCCATTTTTCTTTTCTTCAGAATTGCCGTTGGCTTTATTCTTTCCTGAAAAAATAATCCTGAGCAACTCCCTGAAGGTGTCAAATTCTACATTGTAGCTTAATCCAACGCCTTGCGTGTAACCAATCTCCTCGCCAAAATTACGAATGTTATTTTCTCTATTAAAAAACTTGGCCGACAAGGTCCCGTCTTCATTCAAAAGTAATTCTATTTCAGCATCTCCAGCAAAAACGGTTTCATTCACGCCACCAATGGGCACACCAACTTTACCATTAAACAATACACGATCACTGATTTTAGTGCTTAAAGTCAAGCCTAAACGGTCATCCGATCGATAATCGGGTGTTTGCTCCCCGGCTTGAAAGTTTATGCCTAATTTAAGCTTATCGTCCTCACTGGATAAGAGACCGTTGAACAAGCTGTTGACACGATCGGCAATGGTACCGTAAGCCTGTTGCCCTAAGCTGATCTCACTGGCAAAAGAACCCGTTGCCAAAAGGAACAATGCCTGGTTTTCTCTACTTTCTTTAGTTGCCAATCGGTATTCCAACTCTGACCTTACGGTGGAACTTGCATTCGGAAACGCCAAGACAAATTCTGGAGTTGGCTGTTCAAGTTGTCCTGTAAGATTTATTTCAACATTGACCGGAATGGTTCGGTTGATGGGATTGTCCAATAAAACCGACGGATTGGCCTCCGTCTTATAAATAGCCTTCAAATTAATTTCAGCTTTTAGCGGATCGCCTTCCCAGATGATACTTCCACCCGGCTCCACCATCAGATCTTTTTGTATCAAACCACCATAAGAAAAATTATAGACGCCTTTAAACACTGAAAAATCGCCCCACATTTTAAACTTGCCATTGGTATTGATTTCAAATAGAAGGTTGCCCTCCCCACTGCCCTGAATCGTGCTTCCAGAATTTCGGTCAATGACAATCTCAATATCGGCGTTTTGGTTGACGTCCAAATCAAACTTAAGTTCTAAACCCTTGACCCGTGTCTCCTGAATGATTTCGCCCTTTAAACGGGCTGCTTTTTCCTCAGGCGTCAGAAAATGGATATAGGAGTTATCTCCAAAGCTCTCCACGTCATTCAACGGAATTTTAAAGACCGTACCTTGTGCAGTGCTGCCTTCCACATCAATGACCAATTGATCGGTAGGCCCAATAATACTAGCGCGGCCGCTCATGAAAGCTGTTCCGTAATAAATGGCATCCTCGGCATCATCGGTATTTAAAACCAAAAACCGGTTTGTGTCGATCGTTAATCCGAGCTTCCAATCCGAGAAATTTTGATGCGACATAAATCCGTTTAAGGTCGCTCTTGAAAAAAACTGAGAATCAGTCATCGTCACGTCATTGAAAATAAATCGTTGCTCTTTCAACGTCACTTCCGTGTCAAAGTCAAAGGCATAATCCACATTCAAATATGGGATGGCCAATCCGGCGTTATCCAATACCAGCTCGCCTTCAATTTGTGGTTTTTTCAAACTCCCAATAACCTTGACGTCGCCCGATACCAAACCACGAATGTTGTTGATGACATCAGCTCCAAAAACATTGAGCGGTTCCAAATCAAATTCATTAAACATGATATCCAAATCGATGCCCGACCTGGTTTTACTGACGTCAATATTGCCTGTGGCATCCAATGATTTCAAATTGTCGTTACTTAAAAACAAATCCACCGAATAATTGGTCAAGGATTCATTACCCACAATATCGGCTTTTAAGTCGCCTAACAGATAATCATTAAACTTGAGGTTTTCTATGGCAATATTTGAATTTGGCACATATATACCGTTTTGTTGGAAGACATCCAAAGTGCCATTAAGGATACCTCCAAAACTGATAGTTTCAAGTGATGGCGTTATCTTATTGATATCAACCTCGTGGAAACTGAGTTTTAAGTCTTTGTAGGTGGAATCTCGTAACACACCGGATAGTTGGATTTCTTCATCTTGATGACTGAAGACTAAATCGGAAATATTAAACTCTTTAAAATCTCGGTCAAAAGCAACTTTGTTGAGCTGGTTTTTCTCTTCATTAATATACCAATTGTTATCCTTAATTGTAATATCAGATTTTTTAAAACCTACCACAGATTTATTATTTTCATCAATGGTGTAGAATAAACTCAGATTGAAAAGGTCGGTATTGTTCTTGCCTCCACTAAATTCGGACTTGATAAACAGGGTATCCCTGACCGTGACATTAATAAGGTTGAATTTTGAAATATTGTAGAGTTTGGTGTTGATGGAATCAATTTCTATAAACGTATTAAAAAGAGGATTTTTGTTGTCTATTTTTAATTCGATGTCATTGGCAAAATAATCCAATAATTTAATTTTCGGCGAATTGAAGGTCAAATCAAATCCGCGTTGATCACTTTCTAAATGTCCTTTAATAAATGTGTTTTTTCCGAGTTCTAGGTCAGGATAAAACACCTCTACGATTTTGTTGTAAATAGTAAAATTGAAATCGAGGTATTGATCCTTGGTGATTTTATGAGGCACGTAATTGGTATAAATACTTCCAACCGAGTTTTCTACGAGTTTGCCAATATCCTTAATTTTGAAAACGCCGCTTACGTGACCTTCAATAATGTCTGGCGAATTGATTTCGATGATGCGTTCATTTTCATTAAATCGAGAGGTTATCTGAAAGTCATCAAAATAATAGCTGTCATTTTCGTTGATATAGGTGGTATTATGGAAGGTCAGTTTACCATAGGCGTCATCAATATTTGAACCATCCATATCCATGATAACCGTTCCCTTAAAGATTGAAACAATGTCATTTTTAACAAAATTCAAGGCTTTTAAGTTCGCATACTCCACTTCAGCCGTAAAATCGAGCGCACTGACTTTTTTAGAGATATCCGCCAAACCAGTGAATTTAAACTTGAAATTTTCATCGTTGGAAACTAGAACACCATTGAATATCTTATTTCCCAATTGACCGGAAATATCAATATTTTCATAGTTATAATTGTTGTACGTGAGACTGAACACATGTCC
>JBARDR010000225.1:0-5149 GCA_049795335.1 Gelidibacter sp.
ACATTACCGTCTCGAACCATCCGCTGGGAGGAATTGACGGGATTTTGTTGCTCAAATTGATGTTGGAGCAGCGCGATGATTTTAAGATCATCGCCAATTTCCTATTAGAGCGTATTGAGCCGATGAAGCCTTTCATCATGCCCGTCAATCCATTTGAAGACCGAAAAGATGTCAAGTCGAGTATTGCGGGATTTAAAGCTGCGCTTTCGCATTTGCGTGAGGGTCATCCATTAGGCGTATTTCCAGCAGGAGAAGTGTCCACTTATAGAGATGGTAAATTGGTTGTTGACCGCCCATGGGAAGAGGCTGCAATGAAACTTGTCCGAAAGGCAGAAGTTCCAGTAGTGCCTATTTATTTTCATGCTAAAAACAGCCCCCTTTTTTATAAGCTTTCTAAAATTAGTGATACGTTCCGTACCGCGAAATTGCCTTCAGAAGTGCTAACCCAAAAACGACGTGTTATTAAGGTTAGAATTGGAAGACCGATTTCTGTGGCAGACCAAAAAGAATTGTCTACCCTTCAAGAGTTTTCAGAATTTTTAAGGAAGAAAACGTATATGTTGGCGAATTCTTTTGATCAAAAAGGGAATATTCTGAGCAATATTTCTTCGACATTAAAAGTTCAGAAACCTATCAAAAATATCGTCACCCCGGTAAGTGTTGAAGATATGAAGGCCGAAGTTGATTTTTTACGTGAAAATGACGGGCGACTTTTGCAGAGTAAAAACTATGAAGTCTTTTTGACTGACTCGCAAAAAATTCCCAATATTTTGCGTGAAATTGGACGCTTGCGTGAAATCACGTTTCGTGAAGTTGGCGAAGGCACCAACCAATCCATTGATTTAGATCCGTTTGATAATTATTACCATCACATGTTTTTGTGGGATAATGAATCCCATAAATTGGCGGGAGCTTATCGTATGGGATTAGGTTCAAAAATATTTGCCGCTTATGGTATTGATGGGTTTTATCTTCAGGATCTGTTCCGTTTTGAGCCCGAACTTTATAAAATGATGAGCGAATCCATTGAAATGGGGCGTGCTTTTATCATTAAAGAATACCAGCTCAAACCGATGCCTTTGTTTCTCTTATGGAAAGGCATCGTGCATACCACATTGCGATATCCAGAGCATAAATATTTAATTGGTGGCGTAACCATTAGCGATAAATTTACCAACTTTTCAAAATCGCTGATGATTGAGTTTATGAAATCCAATTATTACGATCCTTATATTGCGCAATATGTGCATCCCAAAAAGGAGTTCAAGGTCAAGTTAAAGGATGCCGATAAGGATTTTGTTTTTGATGAAACCGCGGCCGATTTGGTCAAATTTGACAAGATCATTGATGAGTTGGAACCAGGGACTTTGCGTTTGCCTATTCTCATCAAAAAGTACATCAAACAAAATGCGAAGGTGGTCGCGTTTAATGTTGATCCACTCTTCAACAACGCTGTGGATGGCTTAATGTATATCCGAATAGCCGACTTGCCAGAAAGCACTGTCAAACCTGTTATGGAAGAATTTCAAGCGGAGATGGAGCGGAAGTTTGCGGAGAATGGGGATGCTCCTGAAGTCTGAGAAAGTTAATGGTCTCAAATATTTACCAGTAGATTTTTTCTTGTCCTTAAGATACCGAGAAAACCATTATTAAAGTATTCTATAAGTCAAAAAAAAGAGCCAAATCATTATCAATTTGGCTCTTTCGTTTATTTAAGATTTATAAGGATTTAAACCACTCCTGAAAGTGGATTCCCAGAACTGGAGTCAATTTCTTTTCGCCATTTAATGCACCTATTAAGCTCATGATCCAAAGCACAAAGATACCTAAGCTTACGATCCATCCAAGAACAGGTATGAAACTTAGGACAAGTCCACAAAGACCTAAACCCAATACCTGACGGATATAAAATGAACCAAATCCACTTTTCGTGTTATTGTTCATCACAAAGGCAATAATCCATCCAATTAAGGTAAGGTGGGCAATTAATGCAATGTTCTTACCATCTTTTGAAACTTGGTTGACATCGTTTTCAAATTCATGAGCGGCTTGTTTTGCACCTTCGGTAAACTCGTGCGCTCTTTGTTTTGCGTGATCGGATGTGTCGTCAAACGTCCTTTTAAGATCGTCACCTAAATTGTTGTTTTCAGTCATTTTAGTTGTAATGTTTTTAAAGTTAGAAGTTTAAAGGTAATAAAAAATCCTTTGGTTTGACAAAAAAGACTCACAGTTGGGTTCATAGCTCCGCTTTTAGCGTTTTACAATGACTTTACAATTCCTTGAAATTTAACTTTCAATAGGATTAGGTGATGGCCTTTATTTTATCAACAATAGTTTGTGCCAATTTTTCTTTGCTTTCTATGGTCCAGCCGGCCACATGTGGTGTTAAGAGGACATTTTCTGCTTGGATGAGGTATTTGAATGCTTGTGGCATTTCAGAAGTAAATAAGTCTTCAAAAGAGGATTTTTCATATTCTAAAACATCTAATCCTGCGCCAAGAATTCTTTTAGATTTTAAAGCAGCTACCAAATCCTTAGTCACGACACTTTTGCCACGCGCCGTATTGAGGAACCAAAAAGGTTTTTTGAATGCGTTGATAAAGTCGGCATTGATCATGCCTAAGGTCAATGGTGTTTGTGGGGTATGTAAACTCACAACATCCACTTTTTCTTGAAATTCCTTAAGAGATATTTGTTTGGCATTGTCATCGCCTACATTGGCTTTGCTGTCATAACAAAGCACTTCTACTTCAAAGCCGCGTAGTTTTTTGGCAAAAGCTTTACCCATATTGCCATAACCAATAAGACCAACGGTTTTTCCATCGAGTTCTATACCTCTATTATCTTCACGAAGCCATTTCCCAGAGCGCACTTCTCGGTCTGCTTTATTGAGCTTGTTAAATAGAGATAGGAGCATGCCCAAAGCGTGTTCGCCAACTGCATTTCTGTTGCCTTCTGGTGCTGCGATGAGGTGGATGCCTTTTTGTTGAGCGTCATCGCAATCAATGTTTTCTAGTCCAGCGCCAACACGAGCGATAAATTTCAGGTTTTTTGCGGCATCTAAAAACTGCTTGTCAATGCTAAAACGGCTTCTTAAAATAACGCCGTCATAATTCTGGATTTTTGCTTCAATAGCTTGTTTGGAAGAGGTATAATCTTCATCATTTTGATAACCCATAGCATTGAGCTGATCGATGAGTAAACGATGGTTGGTATCGAGGTGAAGGATTTTCATAGCAATATTCCTGCGGGGTATATTGAGCTTATCGAAACAAAGGCAGGAAGCTTATTTTTAATGGTTCATAATACCAAAATTAAGAAAAGCATTTTTACAATCTATATTTAAGGACGATAATATATTTTGGAAGGTTAAATTATAAGTTTAGGGTGTTTAATTTTTATTGGATTTGTGAGATTCTATAACCCTTCCGTCTTCAATTCCTTTTCTGGAATTGAGTCCGCCTTTCCTTCATTTCGACAAGCTCAATGACCAATGGAAGGAATTTTGAAAACCTTAAATACACTGGAGGTAGACCAATTTTATTTGAGATATATTTCAATTTTTTTTCTAATTAAGTACTTGTCTTTTAAATGCGAATTCTGCGTTAGCGATTAAAATGAAAATCCTTTTGCTTTTCGCAAAAGATTGCAATGGAAAGCGCGACCTGAAAGGGAACGCCCAAAATATTAAAAAACCTAAAAATCTAAAACCCTAATATAATCTTAGCGACAATAAAATAAGTCAAAATCCCGAACACATCATTACTTGTGGTAATAAATGGTCCCGTGGCTACGGCTGCATCTATGCCGCGCCTGTCAAGGAAAATAGGCATTGAGGTCCCGATAATGGCGGCCATCATAATAACCGTTACCAAAGCTACACAAATGGTCAGGGATTCTAAATAGGTGGTATGAAATCCGAAGTGGCTGATCATTAAAACGACAAAGGCGATTGCCAATCCATTAACCAGTCCTAATAATAATTCTTTAAAAAGTCGATTAAGAATATTGCTGTCAATAGTGCCATTGGCTAAACCTTTTACCACGATGGCGGAAGATTGTACGCCCACATTTCCTGCTGTGGCCTGGACTAAGGGGATAAACAGCAAAAGCGCAGGGAATTGCATCATGGCATAACTGAAGCCATTAATGATACTGGCGGCGCCGATACCTCCAAACATTCCAATCAAAAGCCAAGGCAAACGCGCTTTGGTAAGTTGCCAGATGCTATCATCAGCTTCCACATCGCCGGTGATACCTGCGGCCAATTGGTAGTCTTTATCTGCTTCTTCAATTAAGACGTCGATGATGTCATCAATGGTAATACGTCCTAATAAAACCATATCATCATCCACCACAGGAATGGCTTCCAAGTCATATTTGGCCATAATTTTTGCGACTTCTTCGGGATCTTCATCCACTTTTACGTAATCCACATTTTTGATGTAGATGTCGGCAATTTTCTCATCACTTTTGGCGATAATTAAATCCTTTAAAGACAAGCGCCCAATGAGTTTGTTTTGCTTGTCGACGACATAAATGGAGTGTACGCGGGTAACATCCTTGGCTTGCCCTCTGATGCGTCGCAAACAGCCGGCAACGGTCCAGGTTTCATAGACTTTAACCAACTCCTTGGCCATAAGTCCGCCCGCAGTATCCTCGTGATAGGCGAGTAATTCGGTAATTTCAGCCTTGTGATCTTCGTCTTCCATGTGATGGATGACTTCACGTTGACGTTCTTCAGAAAGTTCCGAAAGAATATCGGCAGCATCATCCGTGTCCAAAGCCTGAACTTCGTTAGCAATTTCCTTGGAGGATAGATTGCGCAATATTTTTTCACGATGGTCTTCATCCAGCTCCATCAGGATTTCTGATGTGGTTTCAGAATCGAGAAGTTTGATCACATACACTGCATCTTCCAGATCAACTTCATCTAGAATTTCAGCAATATCGGCGTAATGAAATTCATTTAGAAGTCTGTGTAGCTCGTCATCGTTTTTATCTTGGATAAGTTGCTGAACTTGTTCAATGAGTTCGTCAGTTAGCTCAAATTGTATGTTCTCTCTTTCTTCTGCCAAATGGAATGTTTTTTTAAAAAATTAACGATCGTTTTCAATAAGTTGTGTTAGTTCTATAAACTGCTGTACGC
>JBARDR010000226.1:0-2388 GCA_049795335.1 Gelidibacter sp.
AACTTCCAGAATTGGTTTCAAAAACGGTGTTCCATTGCACAATTTGATTAAACAGTTGCTGATTAAAGTTTATTCTTGAATTTAAAGAGTGCTCATCTTCAATTGCGACCGCCACCGACTTTAAGCTCCTATAATTGATATAAACACCCAAATTTGTCGCCGCATTCTGAATGAGCTTGGACTTGAGATAATAGGTATTTGAACTGCTCACTTTTTCCACTCGATTCCTGCGAAGACTGTCATTCACACGATGCCTATAGCCCACTTACGCAAAAACTTTGGTGCTGTCGCCTATTCCATAAAAAAATTCCGCCGATTTAAATCGTTGGCTCAAGATGGTCAATTGATTCGTTAAAATCTCCCGTTGTTCATTATCCTCAGCCGCTAACTTTGTGCCCAACCATTGGTTCTTGAAGTTATATGTAAATCTATTGTACGTTCTTAAAAATGTCGATTCTGAAAGGTCACTTTCACTACGCGACACACTGGAGTTTGTAAACACTTGCCAGTTATCAAATTTCAAACTGGCAAATGCACTATGCCGATTGCCATTAAAATTTTCAGAATATTTAAGATGCTCAAATTTATAACTGCCAATACCATGTTTAGGATGGAAAAGATCAAGGCCAGCAGTCAATAAATTTTGATTGCCGAGTGGCATTTCTAAATTCCAATCCCGATTAAACTCAGCATAATACAAACGTTGGATGCTTTTAAAATGCTGATGAATGATATCGGCATCCAGAATTGCGGACAAATTCCAAAGGCTGTCATTTTTTATCACATCTTGCCTAATGCGAAGTTTTCCAGCAAATCCGTCATTATTGTCATCGTCCAATCTTGAAAAGAGGTTCAAGTCATTTTTACTTCCTGCCGCTTCAAAATAAATATCGGTGTGATCGGTAGGTTTATAATTTCCGTTGACCACGGCAACCTGCAATTTAGTTGGCGCAATCAATTGGACAATTGCGGCATAATTGCCCTGAGCTACTCCAGCAATAGGCGGTACATATTCGTAAATATTGGATACCGCATTGCTGTTGATCAGCACATAATCGCCTTGATTATCGTTTACCCTTCTGAATTTAACACTGTACAACTCATCTTGGGGATTACTTGAAAACACATAAACTTCAACACCGCCAATCATTTCTTTTTTATATAAAACACGATTCTCATTATAGGCCTCCAGTACACCAGATGGCGCTACCATCAAGGATGGGTCATCACCAGCATTTGCTAAAATCTGAACTTGCTCTGCAGATAAATTTTGTTGTAAGGGTTGATTTTTAGAATCAACTTCAGAATAGAGCGAAGCACCAATTTTGAACTTTTCGGTTTCAACACTTCCGCCACCAAAGGTTGTAAATCGTGAAAAATTGCGTTCACTGAATTGGTAATCTACCGTAATTCGCATTTCAGAAGTTATAGGAAATGTGGCATTGAAAATAATTTCGCCAGCATTATAATCGATGATGTAATCTTGATTTTCGCCACGTCTTATAGGCGTCCCATTCACATAAACCGTTTCACTTCCCGAAATAACCAACACATACAACTCGTTGTTGGGCCCTCTTAATTTATAGGGACCTTGATTGCCTTCTTGCGCTCTAAACTGACTGGTGGTAAATTGACCTCTTACCAAAGCACCGGCAGCAAAAAGATGGGTTTTTGTATCGTCATCACCTAAATCAACGTCGACATTTAAACCCTGGACACGTTTACTGAAAGCTGCAAAATAGGAATCAGTATTCTGCAAATCGATATCCCCGGCTCTTATCCGCCAATTATCACTGAACAATTCAATAAAAACTTGATCAAATTCATCCAAACGTTGAGAATAACCACTTTCCTGTAATGGAATATTGGCATCCTGAATGGACGCTCTTAAGGACACTTTATCACTCAACTTCCCTGAAATTTGCAAATCCAGTTCGCTATTCAAAACAGAGTTCTGATTATTTCCTACGGTCACGCCCCTTGAAATACTTCCCGACGTGGTCAACCCATCAAAAGGCGTAAAGGTTCGCGTTAAAGTTGAGCGCTGCATCTTATATAATTGCTGCATATTGTCGGTGTTGTCAACAACAATTTTATCATCGAGCTGAAAATATTTTCGAGTGATGAAGTTTGGATATCTGAGATAATGGATGATCACCGAATCTGTCGTGATCGGTTTTTTGAAGATTAAAAGTGCTTTTGAAAAATCGACTTTATAATAAGATGTATCAATAAAGACGTCGTTTTTCGTCTTAAGATAGAATTGACTGGAATTAATACTTACCGAATCAATTTGAATCGTATCGTTCACTGCCTTCTTTTTCGTCCTATAATTAGAGGCCGGTTGCTGAGCATACACACAACAACCGATTAAAAGAAGGACAAGTG
>JBARDR010000227.1:0-1970 GCA_049795335.1 Gelidibacter sp.
TCCTTAAGGTTTTTGATATGAAAAAATCGAATATGTAAACGCCAATATTTTCTTAATGTTGAAAATAAATCGGAGGATTTAAAAGTATATTTGTATAACTAAAAACACAAATTAAATGACAGTTTGGATTCTATTTATTATTGGGATAATTATCTTTTTGGCCTTAGATCTTGGCGTGTTTAACAAAAATCCGCATGTCATCAGCTCGAAAGAGGCGGGGATCTGGACCGCCGTTTGGGTGTCTTTATCTTTTGCGTTTTCAGGAGTGATTTACTGGTTGTATAGTGGCGGCGTACATATTGATAATCCTGACCAGTTATTGCCCCATGATGCGATGATTAAATATATAACCGGCTATCTTATTGAGTTGTCCTTAAGTATCGATAACATCTTTGTAATTGCTATTGTTTTTGCTTCTTTCAAAATCCCGCCCATGTATCAGCATCGCGTGTTGTTTTGGGGAATTTTAGGAGCTGTAGTTTTTAGAGGTCTGATGATCTTTTTAGGAGTCATGCTGATTCATAAATTCTCCTGGATGACTTATGTGTTTGGTGCTTTCTTAGTCTTTACCGCGCTAAAAATGTTGTTTACTAAAGATGATCATGACTTTCATCCTAAGGATTCATTTGTTTTTAAGACCCTCAGAAAGATTATGCCGATAACGACAGATATTGATAATGAGCATTTTTTTGTGAAACGTCGCCATCTCACTGTTGCAACTCCGTTGTTTGTGGCGTTGGTAATAATTGAGGTTATGGATGTCGTGTTTGCGATTGATAGTGTTCCTGCAATCTTATCTATTACTTCGGATCCATTTTTAGTATTTAGCTCGAATATCTTCGCCATTTTAGGCTTGCGATCGATGTATTTCTTTTTGGCCAATATGTTGGAGCGGTTCAGTTATTTACAATACAGTTTGATCGCAATCTTATCTTTTGTAGGGATTAAAATGTTGATCGTACACTATTTTAAATTCCCAGAATGGGTGTCCTTAGGATTTATAGGTTTGGCGCTTGCAATTGGAATTTTAGTATCCTTGGTAAAATCAGAAAAACCTAAAGATATCATATAACATGAAAATATGAAGATCAGAAGTTTTGAGAGAAGCTTTCGGTTTGAAAATTTAAAGATTAATACAAAAGAAAATCCTGAGTGTTTGCTCAGGATTTTTTTTGTTTATAGTGTGTGGTGATTATAGAATATGAACCATGGTAAGACCTTAATTCTGTGGAATAATTAAGCTGATAGAATTATTATAAAGCGTAGATTTTTAATCTTCAGGAGTGACTTTAAAATCACTTATTATCCTTATCCACACGGTCATAAGCCCTAATGACGACAATTGCCCAAATAATGACCAGTACCGTCACAAATCCAGAAAACCAGAATACAATTTCGTTAGCGTCCATTTTTGATTTGTTTAATAAATATGACAATACCTAAAAGCGTCGGTGGCCACAATCCAATAAAAATAGCATGAAGATGGTCGCCTCTTAAAAACAAATACTCGGCAACCCCAATGATGAGTGCGCAAAGAAGGAGTAACAAGAAGTTGGAAAGTCCTATTTTTCTAATGAAATCCATGGTTTAGGAATTTGTTAATAATCTAATGTAATGAAAATAATAAATGGAAGTGTATTTGATAAACAAATAATGTGTTTTGCGCTTATTGAGGAAGAAGTGATGACGTTTAAAAAAAAGAGCAGCTGTTGATCTCAAAGTTTTGAAACTGAAGATCTCATTTGGTTTTTCTGTAGAAATGGTAAGGAATGAAATTTATCGTTTACTACTTTTTAGGATTTTTTTGTATTAAAAACCAAAAAACCCGAACATAAGTTCGAGAACTAGGGACACATCATCGCTTATTGAGAATATCATTAAGAATTTTCTACTTACACACTTTTTGGTACAGTGTCGTTTTTTAGTTGGTTTTTTTGATAAACTCAACAGAGCTTCAATTAAGACAAAGT
>JBARDR010000228.1:0-5169 GCA_049795335.1 Gelidibacter sp.
AAAACTTCATAACCCATTCTAATTATGAATTTCACAGCCCTTATTTCAATTAATTATGTGTTAGTCTTTCTTTCTTAATTCTATCAGCGAAGCGGTCTTAATTCTTTTCCGGACAATCGGGATTCTAAATATTTATAACTCAATAATTAGTAGCTGTATTTACTTCAAAGGTGGAATCAATTGCTGCTAAATAACGCTCAGCATCCAATGCCGCCATACATCCCGTTCCCGCTGCGGTAACCGCTTGTCTGTACACATTGTCGGCTGCGTCCCCAGAAACAAAGACACCTTCAATATTAGTTTTGGAAGTACCTGGCACATTAATAATATAACCTGTTTGATCCAATTCCAAAAAGTCTTTAAATAAATCTGTATTGGGTTTGTGTCCAATGGCCACAAAAAATCCTGTTGCTTCGATATCGTGAACTTTACCAGTCACATTATTTTTTACTCTTACACCGGTAACAACCTGTCCATCACCTAAAACTTCTTCAGTACTGGTATTAAACAAAATCTCAATATTGCTTGTGTTTCTTACTCTCGCTTCCATAATTTGTGATGCTCTAAACTCATCACGTCTTACCAACATCGTTACTTTTTTACAAAGTTTAGATAGATAATGTGCTTCTTCACAAGCTGAATCTCCTGCACCAACAATTACAACTTCCTGATTTCTATAGAAAAACCCATCACAAACTGCACAAGCTGAAACTCCTCCTCCTAGTTGAAGATATTTTTGCTCAGAAGGCAATCCTAAATACATTGCTGAGGCTCCAGTTGAAATGATCACGGTGTCACAGTGGATTTCTTTAGTCTCATTTACCCATACTTTATGCACAGCTCCCGAGAAATCAACCTTGGTTACCCAACCATCTCTAACCTCAGTTCCAAAACGTTCGGCTTGCTTTTGCAACTCAATCATCATTTCTGGCCCTGTAATACCTTCTGGATATCCTGGAAAATTTTCAACATCATTTGTTGTGGTCAATTGGCCTCCTGGTTGTTCTCCCTGGTAAAGTACTGGAAACATATTTGCTCTTGCTGCATAAATAGCTGCAGTATATCCTGCTGGTCCTGAACCTATAATTAGGCATTTTACTCTCTCGATTGATTCTGACATAATGTGTATTAAATTTTGAATTACAAAAATAGAGATTTTGATGTGAAATAGGCCGTTATATTATTAAAAGTTCTTATTCAACAATTGGCTATGACAATACCATATCTCATCTTTTTTTCTTATATTTATTTGTTGGAGATAAAAGTGGATTACTTCACATAACCTAAGGTTTCACCACAAATTATTCCACTAAAGATCAAAAATTCAATAGTACAAAATATATTAATTACAAATTGTTATGGGTGTAATTTCAACAGACGAACATGAAATAAAATTGTTTTTCAATTCCGGTAGTTCCGTAGGCAAGCAAATTCAAGCTTATGTTTTAGCTTCTGAACGTAAAATTTTAACCATAGACATTTCGAAGACTAGGGTTACAGGAACACAATGGGTGGAATTGGCAAAAGGCCTGAAGCTTTCCATATCCGATCTTATCAATAAAGAACATCCTGATTTCACTCATAATTATGATGAAAATCTAGATTTAGAAGACGAAGATTGGTTGAAAATTCTGGAAAAACATCCCGAGGTGCTCAGTACGCCGATTGCCATTATAGGCAAACGTTTTGTCCAAATTCAATCGCCTGGAGATTTTGTCAAATACATTGAGCCTGATAGTAAAATGTAATCAAAAAAAAGACCATCACTTAATT
Source organism: Gelidibacter sp. (assembly GCA_049795335.1). Lineage (GTDB taxonomy): Bacteria > Bacteroidota > Bacteroidia > Flavobacteriales > Flavobacteriaceae > Gelidibacter. Next base: position 1,774 of record JBARDR010000228.1, read on the forward strand.
AATGGTCTTTTTTTATAATAAAAAATAAAATTTATTCAATTAGTTGACAGCATCTTCGACGTCGTCAGCCACATCATCAATAGCATCACCAACATCATCTGCAGCTTTCTCTATTTTACTCTTCTTCGTATCTCTACAACTTGTAAAGGTTGTCATTGTCGTTGCTAATGAAAATAGAACAACAAAAATCATCTTTAGTTTTCTCATAATTTTAATTTTGGTATTGGTTTAAATATTTAAAGTAGTTTTCTATTTTTTCAATCCTCCTCTAAGCAGAGATAAAATAAATAAGACTATAAAAATAAAAAAGAAAATCTTAGCTATTCCAGCTGACGCTCCAGCAATACCACCAAAACCTAAAATCCCGGCTATAATGGCAATAACTATAAAAATAATAGTATAACGTAACATAGTTTTAAAGTTTTAAGTTAACATAACATAAAGGTACTACATTAGAGATCATAGCATTTAACACTATCAGTAGAGAATTTAACTCATAAACCTAAATCAAAAAACGATGACATTTAATTGTTTTTATTTTGCACCTGAACCACCCAATCTGGTTCGTATTCGAAATTCAGGGACTGATGCTCCTTAATCATTTTTCTTAGCTGATTTAAAGTGGTGGAGGTGTTAAACCACTGTTTAAGTTCGTGGTCATTAAGAACGAGTGGCTTATAATTAGAGAGGTTTGGAATTTCTTTGAAAGACTCATTAACTTCGGTTATCACAAGGGAACAGGTTATAAATCCGTCACTAAGTTCATTAAAAACCCCCGCAATGGCAAAAGGCTCAAAATTGGGGAGATGCACATGACAGCGCTTAACCGTACCCTCAGACAATATGGTAGTAAAGAAACCTGTGGCAATAATGATACACCTTCTCTTATTGAGTAAATTATAATATAGTCCGTTATCGTTCTGAAGGGAACTAAATTTAACATTCAAGGTGTTAACGACATCCTGAAAAATGCTCCAATTGTCTTCAAAGTTTTCAGGAAGCAAACCCCAGATGGCATAAGTTATTTTATTAGTATTATCAAGTGTAATCACAGAAATGGTTGATTCCTTTAATCCATCTATCAATCCTTGAGGTTGATAGAGATTTGGAAATTCAAACGTGACGTGAAATTTATTTTCAATGGCCCCTTTACTCGCAGTATTAGAGATTTTATAAAACATGGCAACGATTTACGATTCGAAAGTAACTTATATTTCATAGCACCATTTGACTTGAATGCGTCAATTGATAACTCAAATAACTCAGAATTGATTTAGAAATAGAATCGAAGTGGTTTAAATTTTCTCATAAAAGAAAGCGAAATTATTTCTTTTCATCACACTTTTCATTTACTAAAGGCTAAATCAACTCTTCAAGTCTTTTTATGTTAACCAAACCATGCTGAACGGTATTTTGTTGAATCTCTCGTTTTCAGGAGCTTTTACAAGTCACTTTTCCGCATCATAATTACTCTAGCAAATCATTTAATTCACGACTAAATTTACAGACGTAATCGCTCATAACATAAGTTTTAGGTTACTTATAAAACTACGTGACAATCAATTATCTTCTTAATTCATAACAGAATTTAATTGACGCAATAAACAACAAGAAACAAATTTATTTTCTTTATGATCTGCCATAAAGCACCTATTCTGAAACTGTAGGCTTTTAATGACTTTATGTAGATTTTTTATGTGCCTGTGATAGAAGAGAGGATACACATATAAAAGATATTTTAATAGGCACCATTTTCCAAAATTCTTAACACTCCAAAATAAGACTTGGATGTACATTAGTTTAAATTTTAAGTAAAAAAAAACCTCAGCATCTTTGAAGTAGCGCTGAGGTCATTCTTCCTAACTAACCAACCAGTATAGAGTACTAGACTCCTTTTGTATAGTATAAAATTAATAAGATTAGATTGTTTTTATGTTCGCTATCCAACATATAATTAACTGTATTCGATTTTATGCAATAAAAACGTCTGAAATTAGACGAATTCTTATTCAAATCAGCCCTCCTAAAAACTAATTACATCAATATCTGCGCGTTACGGAAATTAATAGAAAAACAAGTTTGAATATTCTTTGTTTACTTCTATAAATTATTTTATATTTAAGAACCTACGCATGTATTTATTTTGAATATGAATATGCTATGATAGAAGTTATTGTTAATGCGACAACTACTGAAGGTGGATTAGCGCAAATGCAACATTATTTTGGAGGTCATATTGCTGAGCGGTGGGGGGAATTTACATTGACTTTCGATAATAACATCGCAAGAGGTTGCATAAAATGCATCTCATTCGATTGGGGCGTTAGCCTTATGGAAGTTGACGCTATTTTTTTTGAGGATATTTTGTTTGTATATGACAATGAAAACACAAATCCTTTACACTTTTCATATTGCTCTCAAGGCAGTTATCAGCATCGTTTTGATAACGAAAGCGCTTTTCATACTACCGAACAATACCATTCCTCAATCATCGTCTCTAAAAAAAATCTAGAGTTGCATGCACTTTTACCAAAAGACATACATATCATAATCAACGACATAAGAATCATCAGAACGGAGTTTATAAAACGACGAAACAACCAATTATCTGAACTCAACGAAAATCTTTATAGGGTTTTTATGGACATTAAAGACCAATCTGAATTTGCCTATTATAGTCCAATGCTTTTAAGGATGGAAGATTATGTTAAAACACTTCGTGATCTTAAAACTGAAGGGATGAGTCGTGTTCTACATATCGAAGGAGAAGTTTACCATTTACTGGCCATGCATATTGCGCGCCATGATAGGTATCAAAACAATGATGCCGTGCCCAGCTCTCTTTTAAAAGAAGAATTAAAAATCATTAGACACCAAGCTAATAAAATATTAGAAGATCCGTCATTAAATTATAATCTGGATCAAATTTCAAAAGATGCAGCGCTTTCTCAAGCTAAATTGCAAGAAGGATTTAAATTTCTGTACGCTCGGACGGTAACTGAATATATAAGACATATACGTTTGGAAGCTGCACGTGACCTGATGAACACAACAGATTTAAACATTTCACAAATTGTATATACCATTGGTTTTACAAGTCGAAGTTATTTCTCTAAAATATTCAAGGAAAAATACGAGATGACTCCTCATGAATTTAAAAAGAAGGTGGTTTACACCAATGGTTCTGACGAATATGATGCTATCGCCTAAAAAACTTTTTAATCAGAAGAATAACGCCGTATTTCCCAGCTAGTTTTACAGCCGTATTGACCCAATTAAGAGGTTTCAAATGTTCCTGAAAATCATGCTTGATTCCTTTAATTTCTTCCCAGGCAATCTGCTTTTCAAGTTTCAATCGGCTCAACTCATAGTCGATTTCGTCAAAAGATTTATAGA
>JBARDR010000229.1:0-3885 GCA_049795335.1 Gelidibacter sp.
ATCCAAATAATACGACAGAGGAACATTTAAAAACTTTTTATGACCTCGGCTTTAGGCGGGTCAGTTTTGGTGTTCAGGATTATAATGAAACGGTGCAAAAAGCCATTCATCGCCTGCAACCTTTTGAAAATGTCAAACGGGTTACGGAACAAGCGAAGGCCATTGGTTACACTTCGGTAGGGCATGATCTTATTTTTGGATTGCCTTTTCAAACCGAGGAGCACGTAAAAGAAACCATAGCCAAAACAAAACTATTGAAACCCGACCGTATTGCATTTTACAGTTATGCGCATGTGCCGTGGATTAAAGGTAATGGCCAGCGCGGATTTGACGAAAGCAATTTACCGTCCGGAGAAGCAAAACGACAGCAATATGAAATAGGCAAAGTACAACTTTCAGAAGCGGGCTACCACGAAATTGGAATGGATCATTTTGCTTTAGAGTCTGACTCGCTTTATCAATCGATGATGAGTGACCAGCTTCATCGCAATTTTATGGGCTATACGGCTTCAAAAACCAAGGCGATGATTGGCTTGGGAGTTTCATCCATCAGCGATAGCTGGTATGGGTTCGCCCAAAATGTTAAAAATCTTGAGGATTATTATCACTTAATAGATAAAAATATAATTCCAGTGGTAAAAGGTCACATTTTGAGTGCGGAAGACTTGATTGTAAGAAAACATATTCTTAATTTGATGTGCCATTTTGAAACTTCTTGGATCGAAAATGAACTTTATTTTGAAGAATTACCTGAGATTTTAAAGCATTTGGAAGAAATGGAACATGATGGTTTGTTAGTCCGCAGTGAAGGTCAATTGCATGTAACAGAGAAGGGTAGGCCATTTGTAAGAAATGTCTGTATGGCTTTTGATGTGCTTTTGAAACGGAAAAAACCAGAAACACAACTGTTTTCAATGACCATTTAAGTGATACGACTTATAGAATCTTTCAATATCTTCGTGGTATTAAATAATAACAGAACCTTTTAACAAGATTAATACATAGTAATTATGAAGAAGATAATTGTACCTATAGACTTTTCAGAATATTCAGAATATGCTCTTGAGGCTGCTGCTATTTTGGCAAAAAAGAATAATGCTGAAATTTTCGCATTGCACATGTTAGAAATGTCCAATGCCGTATTCACAGCTACAGGCGAGAGCCCACAGCCAAAAATGTTGTTTTTCTTAAGACTGGCGGAACAAAAATTTCAAGAATTCTTGAAAAAAGATTTTTTGGAAGGTGTTAAAGTCACGCCAATTGTCAAAAACTTCAAGGTTTTTAGTGAGGTAAGCGAGGTTGCTGAAGAGCAAGGGGCTGATTTGATCGTAATGGGATCTCATGGTGTTAGTGGGTTTACCGAAGTTTTTGTAGGTTCAAATACTGAAAAAGTGGTGCGCCACTCCAAACTGCCAGTTTTGGTTATTAAGCAAAAACCTGGAAATCTTAATTTTGCAAATGTGGTGTATGCTTCTGATTTTTCTGAGGAAAGTGTCGATGTCTATAAGCGTGCGTTAAATACCTTGGGCGCCGACTCAACGGTAAATTTACTATATGTGAACGTTCCAGGCGAGAACTTTAAAAGTACTGCCGAGATGGAACAGAGCGTGGCCAATTTTTTAATGAAAGCCGAAGGAAATTTGAGCAATTTGAATAAGGTGCATTATGTGTCAGACTATACGATACAAAAAGGCATCATTAATTTTGCCAATGTTTTTGGAGCCGATTTGATCGTGATGCCCACACATGGTAGAAAAGGGTTGGCCCATTTTTTTGAAGGCAGCATTTCTGAAGATATGGCCAACCGTGCTAATCTGCCAGTCATGACTTTTAAAATATAGAACATCAAAATATAAAACGGATGATGAGTTTTAACTTATATCCTGTAGTTGCCTGTTTTTTAGTAGGTTTGATGAGGTTGTAGTGTTATATGTTTTAAATCAGATGAAATTATCCGAAATATGATATTTGTCATATTTCATTTTATTTTATATTTTCATCTTTGATATATCAAACACTAAAACAACTATTATACTTATGAAATCAAAACTAAAAATTACCGTACTATGTGCCTTCGTGCTCTTGTTCTTTAGCTGTTTTAAAGACAAAAAAACGGAATATGCAACAACTGAAGATATTCCAGTTAGCCGAGAGATGCTTGCGGAATTGACCGCGCCACCACACGTGCCAGCACCGGTTGGAAATCGTAAAGCAAAAAAACTCATCGTTAAAATGGAAATCCTTGAAGCTGAGGGCGAAATTACCGATGGCGTACGTTATGTTTATTGGACTTTTGGCGGATCAGTTCCAGGAAGTTTTATCAGAGCTCGTGTAGGCGACGAGATTGAATTCCATTTACAAAATCACCCCGATAACAAACTCCCTCACAACATTGACTTACATGCGGTAAATGGTCCAGGTGGAGGTGCAGAATCTTCTTTTGTTGCTCCAGGGCACGAAAAAGTATTTTCTTTTAAAGTATTATCTCCTGGATTGTATGTTTACCATTGTGCTACAGCACCGGTAGGGATGCACATCGCAAACGGAATGTATGGTCTGATTTTGATCGAACCAGAAGGCGGATTACCTCCGGTAGATAAAGAGTACTATGTGATGCAAGGTGATTTTTATACGGCAGGTGCTAACGGCGAACGTGGTTTACAACCTTTTGACATGCAAAAAGCGGTCGATGAAAAGGCTGATTATGTAGTATTTAATGGTAAAGTTGGAGCCTTGACTGGCGACGGTGCGTTGACTGCTAAAGTAGGAGAGACCGTTAGACTATTTATGGGTAATGGAGGTCCTGGCTTAGTGTCCTCATTCCATATCATTGGAGAAATATTTGATAAGGTGTTTGTTGAGGGCGGAAGTCTGGTCAATGAGAATGTTCAGACCACGCTGATTCCTGCTGGTGGTGCAGCCATGATTGAGTTTAAGGTGGATGTTCCGGGATCATATATTTTAGTGGACCACTCTATTTTTAGAGCGTTCAACAAAGGTGCTTTAGGCATGTTGAATGTCACCGGAGAAGAGAATACAAAAATCTACTCTGGCGAACTTATGGATAATATTTACCTTCCAGAAGGTCCAGGGATCCAAAAAATGCCTACGACCAATGAGATTAAAGAGTCTGATATTCCTGCAAAATCATTTGAAGAACAAATGAAATTCGGAAAACAGGTATATGGTCAAACCTGTATCGCTTGTCACCAAGCAGAAGGACAGGGTATTGCAAACGCATTCCCTCCGTTGGCCAAATCAGATTATTTAAATGCTGATGTGGATCGCGCTATTGATGCTGTTCTTCATGGATTAAGTGGAGAGATTACCGTAAATGGTGTGAAATACAACAGTATCATGACCAAACAAATGATTTCGCAAGAAGAAGTTGCTAACGTATTGACCTATGTGTATAACAGCTGGGGCAATAATAAAACCGTAGTAACTCCAGAAATGGTTAAAAAAGTTAAGAATAAAAAATAAGTCTTCGACAGGCTCAGTAACCGAGTCGAAGTTCAAATTGAAATTACTTGCCACTTCGTAGCTTTAGCGAAGGCGGGAAACCGAATACCTCAAACCTAATACCTAAAAAATGCGTACCAAATTCTTCAGATTGTCCTTTGTTTTGATCTTATTCCATATGTTTAGTTATGGGCAATCTGAAGATATGGCGCGTATTAAAGGTGCACGCTACCTTCCTTTGTACGGACGCGATTCCACCGTTGTTGAGGTCAAGGATTTTGATTTGGATGTTTATCCTGTTACGAATGAAGAGTACCTAAAGTTTGTTAAGAAATTTCCACAATGGCAAAAATCAAATGCTAAAAAAATATTTGCTGATGGAATGTATTTGCGAAATTGGAAAAACGATTTTGAACTTAAAGA
>JBARDR010000230.1:0-2073 GCA_049795335.1 Gelidibacter sp.
GTCGTAAGGTTTCTTTTCTGGTAAAGCCTTCATCTAAACTTTTTTCCCAATCGGTAATGGCCATTTCGCTGTTTAAGGTGTAAACGCTGTTGAACAATCTACCTTTCCAAATGACTTTTATGGTTAATTGCAGATTGCTATATCCATAAAACCATTTACCATCTTTCATTCTATAGTCAACCCGATACGCGGCTTCTGTAGGAAAGACCGTAACTCTATTGGGTTTTTTTTTGACAAACATTTCGGCTGCCAATTCCCTGTTTTCTACATTCAGATTATAAATTGCGCTGAGGATCGAAAAAGTTTCGGCATCAATATAGAGCTTTCCATAATATAGAGGTTCAGTAATATTCTCACGTGGTTTGAACTTCACTACATAAACCGAACGGTCGTTGATTTCAGTGGGTTTGTCAAATGAAAAATCATAATTTAAAAGATTTTTATCCGTGAATATGAACTGAGGATATTTAATCATATCCGCATAAAGTGCACTAAAAGGGCCCCCTTGTAATTTGACAGCCAAGGTGTCTAATCTGTTATAATCCGTGCTTTTTCGTGCTTTAATAAGTTTGATTTTATCTGGCTTACTTGAAGTGTAAGGCTCTCTGTAAATTTCAACTACGGCTTCAGATAAGGATGCGTCTCGACGCCTTTTTTTAATGGTTTCCCTGTAAAAAGCGGTCATTACCGTTTCTTCATTGATGTAGTGTTCGCCTTTTTTGTCTAATGCGGTTTTCACCAAGGTTTGTGCGTCCTTGGGCGCATTTATTTTAATTTCTGATAGTTCCATTGCCGATTCTTCCAATAAAATTTGAATGTCGCCACCGTTCAAATTAGAAAGAGGAACAGTTTTGGTTTGGTATCCCAAAAAGGAGATGGTTATGTTTTTATTGACCAAGGTATTGGGTACTTTTAAAAGAAATTCCCCATCCGAATTTGTAATCGTACTAATATTGCTGTCGTCAACATTTAGAGCTGCGAATGCCAAAGGTGCTTTGGACTTGCTATCGATGACAGTGCCTTTAAATTCTGTAAAGTTTTGAGTTTTTTCTTGCACTTGGAACAAAGTGTTTGCAAAAACGTTCATTCCAAAAAAAACGAAAAATATAAGCCCCAACAAACGCGTTTTTGCAGATAGTTGAGCACAATCGACTTTAATTTTCATAACCTGATGCTTTTAGACCTTAAGTTAGTTAAAAAATTGCAATAAATGACTTTGTCTGTTAATCTTGAATGATTTATAATTCGAAGGCGTTATTGTTTACAAAGAAAACGGCATTGACGAAAAACAGTTTGCCATTCTCCCAAAAGTTTCTGAAAAGGATGTTGTCAACCAAATAGATGATGCTGCCATCTCCAAAACGTTCTTCACCAAAAATCAAGGAGTTTTCAAGATCTTTCAACGTATTCATTCCTGCAAAACCCGATACTTTATTTGGTTTTCCACCCAAGTAAGCAACATTGTACCCGTTTTCCAGCAAGCTAAAAGCCTTAGAACCCGATTTTAAGGTAAAATAGGTTTTGTCATATCCAAAAGCTAAAGGATGTGTGTTGTCAACATCCGCCTTGAAAATGGTACCCGTGATCAGGTCGTTGGTGTCCATTCGCTCGCGTTCTGCATAAGGGATGAGGTTAGTTTTCACTTTAGTGGTGTCTTTGGTAATATTTCTCTTTAAACCAAAATCTTTATGGTCTGCGAAAATGTTTAAGGCGCCATCTATGGCGATAATTTTTCCACCTTTTTTGACCCAAGCTTGAAGTTTTTCTAGTCTGGATTCATTGAAAAACCGTCCATAATACCCGTTAGGAATTACTAAAACGGTGTATTTATCAAGATTAATCTTATCAAAATCATCGGTGTTGATTGAGGTTACAGGATAATGTAATTGCTGCTCAAAGAAATGCCAAACTTCGCCATAACCCAGCGACGAGGTGTAGTTACCAGAAAGCAACGCAATCTTTTGTTTATTGACCAACTTCACATCTGGCGAACCAAAATCCGGCCCTGATTTTGAAAATCCGCTGGAAACGGCAATAGCATTTCTTTTAAATTTATTGGCCGCATTTATGACG
>JBARDR010000231.1:0-3686 GCA_049795335.1 Gelidibacter sp.
CTTATAAGGTTTTGATGGAACTTTATGACCATTTTTATGAAGACCTAAAATAATTTATAACAAATACATTTTTTAATTATAGCTTTTTTATTACGTTTGGTTTTCGTGAATAAAAAAAAATTGTAGATTTGCGATAGACCAATTATAAAAAATAAACTCACAAACTATGCTAACAGTAATTCTTGCTATTGTAATTGTCGTCCTTCTTACGATTGGAATCGTATGGGTGATTGACAAATTTGTACCTAAAAACTTTAAGCCAATTTTACACGTTGTACTTTGGGCAATAATTGCTTTTCTTGGCTATCAAACCTTCATGTCAGTTTATGGAGAGATCCAATTCAATGAACTTAAGGAAAAACGCTATTCTGTAGTTATTGAAAAATTAAAAGATATTAGAGATGCAGAGTTAGCATACAAACAAGTTAACGGTAAATTTACAGATAACTTTGATGAATTAGTAAAGTTTGTTGAAACTGGAAAGTTTACAATTACGCAACGTAGAGACACCACTGTTTTTGATGCCGAAGCAACAAAACGTTTTCATGGTGTTGTGACTACTAAGGAAATTGTGATTATTGACACCTTGGCTTTTGTACCGGTTAAAGACTCTTTATTTGGAGCTGATACGCGTTATAAAACAATGATGAATGTTCCTGTAGGAAAACCAGGTGCGAAATTCGATTTGAAAGCAGGTTTCTTAGATAAAATCCCAGTGTTTGAAGCAAGCGTTGACAAATCAATTATTCTTGATGGTGAAGATGAAAATCTTATCGCTAAAGAAAAACAAGTCGTATCGGTTGATGGCGTTAACGGACCTACACTTTCAGTAGGATCGATGAATGAAGTTAAAACCAACGGAAACTGGCCTAAAAACTATTCAAAAGACTAGTAATTTGAATTCACATATAATAAAAGAACTGTCCATTCAAATTAGTTTGAGTGGACTTTCTTTTTGTATCCTTAACCGTTCTGAATCTAAAATTGAGTATTTAAAGCGTATCGACTTTAAAAACAAACTCGTGCCTGAAACTGTTTTAGAAGAATTGAAAGGCGTCATTTCCTCAGAGCCACTCCTCTCCCAACCTTTCGAAAATATTTTAGTGCTTTTTCAAAATGAGCTTTCTAATTTAGTTCCCGAAGAATTTTTTGAAGAAAAGAACGCTGCAGATTATCTGAAATTCAGTTCGAAAATTATCAGAACTGATTTTATTTCCCACGATAAAATTGAAGCCAATGACAGCATCAATGTATTTGTTCCTTATATGAACATAAACAATTACCTTTTTGAGGTTTATGGGGAGTTTGAATATAAGCATGCGTCAACCATTTTGTTAGAACAAATTTTGAAAGCGGAAGAAAATGCTACTGACGATAAAATGTATATTAACGTCGAGCCCTTCCATTTTGAAATGGTTGTGGTTAAAAAAGATAAGTTTCAGCTTTACAATACTTTTGAATATTTCACAAAAGAAGATTTTATCTATTTTGTACTTTTTAGCGTTGAACAACTCAAATTAAATCCTGAAAACCTTACGGTCAAATTATCTGGTAATATTATGAAGGATGACGCCTTGTTCCAATTACTGTACACCTATATTGGAAATGTGGAATTTGATGAACCTTCTAAAACATATGCTTACAACTCCACCATTGAAATCAACTCAAAGCATCAGTACTCACTTATTTTAAACAGTTTCAATTAATGCGAATTATCTCAGGCCAATTCAAAGGAAGACGTATCTCCGCGCCAAAAAATTTACCTGTTCGTCCAACGACTGACATGTCCAAAGAAGCACTTTTCAACATCGTGAATAACAATTTTTATTTTGATGAGATTTCAGTATTGGACTTATTTGCTGGTACTGGCAGCATTAGTTATGAATTTGCTTCACGAGGCACGGAAAGTATTACTTGTGTGGATGAAGATTTCGGCTGTATTAAATTTATCAATAAAACTGCTGAAGAATTTGAAATGCCGAGTACTACTATTAAAAGTGATGTTTTTAAATTTTTGGAATCAGCGAAACTTCAAGTGGATGTTATATTCGCTGACCCTCCTTATGCTTTTAGTTTAGAATTATTTTCCAAAATTCCTGAGCTAGTATTTCAAAATGGATTATTGAAAGATGAGGGAATTCTAATTGTGGAACATGCCAAGCAGTTGGATCTTTCAAAACTGCCTTACTTTAGTTATTCTAAAAATTATGGCGGAAGTATCTTTAGTTTTTTTGAGAAAGCTGAGTAGAGAAATATTACATGGTGTTTCGCTGAGAAACACCGCGCTAGACGAAGTTTTTCTTAAAGATTTATTCAACCCTTTCTACATGCATACACGAGGTCTGCGGAAAATTAAACTATAACTTTTCGTCTTCTTGCCTTAATTTATAAAAAAACAAAGCTCCTTGGAAATTCCAAAGAGCTTGTTTGTTTAAGTAAATCTATAAGCCGAATTCTGTACCTTCTTATTTTGGAAAATGAATTCCATAAATAAAAATGCCCTTATCATTTATCTGAGTGTACTGTTACCAGCACACTTAAGCTGTCTACCCTCCAACAATCGAGCGTGCCGCCCTTAAACGTTGGTATACATGACATTGCACCACATAGAGTTTACCTGCTTTCACTACAGCATGACCTGTACATTCTTTCTGTTGCACTTGTCCTGATCTCACGACCGATGGCCATTAACCATTATGTTGCACTACGGTGTTCGGACTTTCCTCCACCCCGAAAAATCGGGACAGCGATAAGGCGATTTACTTGGGTGCAAAATTACTTTAAAGATTTAAGTACTTAGCGTTTTAAAGATCTAAATTTCTCACTTTGTTCAAAATCTATCTTGTTTGGGTCCAATACTCAATGCGCTTACAACTTATTACGCCCTTTGTTGATAACTAATACTAAAATCTACGTTTGTAATTCCTTTATTGGTGCCGAATTTATAACTTTGTTCCTTTCAGTTAAAGGTCACTTAGACTCGAACTTGAATCTAGCATATCTAATGGAACAATTCGTAGTATCGGCACGCAAATACAGACCACAAACCTTTAAGGATGTTGTGGGCCAGCAGGCTATTACCAATACGTTGTTGAATGCCATTGAACACAATCATTTAGCTCAAGCCTTATTGTTTACAGGCCCGCGTGGTGTTGGAAAAACCACTTGCGCGCGCATCATGGCCAAAATGATCAATAGTGACGGTACAGAAAAGGAAGATGAAGATTTCGCCTTCAATATTTTTGAACTTGATGCGGCATCTAACAACTCGGTGGATGATATCCGAAACTTAACGGATCAAGTTAGAATTCCACCCCAGGTAGGGAAATACAAAGTTTATATTATTGATGAGGTGCACATGCTCTCTCAAGCTGCTTTTAATGCTTTTTTAAAAACCTTGGAAGAGCCGCCAAAGCATTGTATTTTCATTTTAGCAACGACTGAAAAGCATAAAATCATTCCGACCATCTTATCACGTTGTCAAATTTTCGACTTTAAGCGTATTACCGTAAAAGATGCCAAGAACTATTTACAATATATTGCTCAAGAACAAGGAATAGATGCCGAGGACGATGCCCTGCATATTATCGCTCAAAAGGCTGATGGTGCCATGCGTGATGCTTTATCCATTTTTGATAGAGTGGTTAGTTTTTCGGGTAAAAACCTTACCAGACAGGCAGTAACAG
>JBARDR010000232.1:0-1822 GCA_049795335.1 Gelidibacter sp.
GAATGAAAACAATGCCCATTCTGAAGCACTTCCGCCATTCCATAAATCGACCTCAGTACCACCATAATCGATATATCTAAAAGTTGGGTCTGTAATTCCAAATCGCATTCGGCTCGCGCCAATGGAGGAGTCGTAATTATCAATAAACTCTGTCCCTATCAATACACTTACGTCATGTTTCTCATTAAATGTTTTCACATAATTAAGTGTATTATTAAAGGTAATGGTACGCGATTCACCGCGATCTTCATTTAAGTTGTTTGGACGATTTTGTCTTCCCAGTCCTTTGTCTCTATCATTTCCGCCGCCATCGTCATCGCCAAAATTCTCATTAAATCTTTTATTATGAAAAAAAGACAAATCAACCCCAAGATTGGTTCTAAAGACTAATTCTTTATCTTTTAAAAATGAATATTCAGCATATATATTCCCAAAGGTTCCAAAATTCTTTCGCACATCATCCGTAAAATACGCCAATGCTATTGGATTTTGTGACCATTCATATTTATCACTTTCCCAGCCCCCTGCATCTTTATTGTTAAATTTATAAAAAGGCAAATCAGTAAAAGGATCTCTTACAGAATAGGTAGGATCATTAGGGTTTTTATAAACCCCAAGAACCGGTGGCCTTAATAAGGCATGTCTTATAATTCCTGGCTCGTCACCGCTAGATGATAATGCATCTTGGGTGGCATAAGTTAATTGCAGATTCGTTCCAATTTTTAAACGTTCTGTCAGACTTACAGTAAGATTGGCTCTATAGGTTAGTCGCTCATATTTATCATGATCGAAAACAACGATACCATCCTGATCATTATAACCTAACGACATTAAAAACTGAATTTTATCACTTCCGCCACTTGCCGTAAATTGAAAGTTTTGTGATCTGCCTATTTCAAATAGTTCATCAAGCCAATCGGTATCAGAAAAATCGGCGCGGCCTTTATCTGCTGTATACGGATTTGTACCTGTTCTACTCGAATTGTTCCAAGCCTTTTCAACTGTATTCATATATTGCTCTGTATTAAGCATTTTTGGAAGATTTGATGCGTAATACAACCCTGTATAATAACTCACATCAAAAGTTACTTTCCCTATTTGCCCACTCTTAGTGGTGATCAATACCACACCACCAGAAGCTCTCGAACCATAAATGGCGGCAGCTGAGGCATCTTTTAAAATCGACATGCTTTTAATATCGGCCTGGTTTAAAAAACGAATATCACGCGTAGGAATTCCATCTATAACATATAAGGGATCATTGTTACCAATCGTACCTTCCCCACGAATTCGTACTTGAATAGGATCGCCCGGAGCACCTGTACTGGCAGTTACCTGAACACCAGCCACCTGTCCTTGCAGAGCTTGGGTAACATTGACCACTCTTGTTTTTTCAAGATCAACCATATCCACCACTGAGACAGCGCCTGTTAAGGTTGATTTTTTCCGTGATGAATATCCAACAAGAACTACCTCATCCAAAGTTTGCAAATCTTCAGTAAGTAACACGTCAATCTTTGTTTGGCCATTGACAGTGATCTCTCTTGACACATAACCCATATCACTAAAGACTAAAATGGCTTGTGGATTAATCACAGTAATGGTGTATTTCCCATCAAAGTCCGTGGCGGTACCATTTGTGGTTCCTTTTTCAATAATATTTACACCTGCCGATGGCCCGTTAGCACTCGAAACAACTCCAGTAACAGTTTGTGCATATACCGCACTTCCAAAGAACATGATCACTATTATATGTAGCCATTGAGTAATTTGCTTCTTCATAATAAGAGTGAATTAAATCGGTTAATAATTTGAGTAGAGG
>JBARDR010000233.1:0-2394 GCA_049795335.1 Gelidibacter sp.
GATTCTGTTACCTTTACCATTAAGAATAAACGAAAAAACGATTTCCCCGTTTCTCTTTTCACGCTGAAAAACGATTCTGTGCTATCAAAAACATGGATTGAACATGTCAATGGTTCCAAAACATTAACCATTCCGCACGATGATGCTAACAAGTTGGTGCTGAATTACGATAATACGATTCCCGAAAACAACCTACGAGACAATTGGAAATCACTAAGAGGTTGGTTTTTCAACAACAAACCTCTACAGATTCGAGTATTTAAGGATTTTGAAGACCCCAACTATGATCAGGTGTTTTTTATGCCATTGGTTGAATTCAACAATATTTATGACGGCTTTACGCTGGGGGCAAAAATTTACAACAAAACGCTATTGATGAAAAATTTCACCTATAGATTGTCACCCAAATATTCTTTTAATTCAGAGACCATCACAGGCGGCGCCACAGCTCTCTATACACAACAAATTGAAGATAAAAACCTGCATATGATCAGTTATGGCCTGAGCGGTGCTTATGCTTCTTTTGCTAAAAATGCCTTCGTCACCAAAATCAGTCCAAGTGTATCCTTTCATTTTAGAGATAATAATAACTTCAGATCCAATAAATCGAGCTATATAAATTTCAGGTACTTGGATATTTCCAGAACCATCAAGGACAATCCACTACTCACTGTAACCGATCCTGATTATAGTGTTTTTAATATCAGATATGTGAATGCCCACACCGATTTGATTGATTTCTCTAAATTTTATTATGATTTTCAAGCGGCAAAAAAGTTCGGAAAAATAGCCGTAAACTACGAGTGGCGAAAACTGACAGAAAGCAACAGACAATTCAATTTAAGGTTTTTTGCCGGCACATTTCTATACAATAAAACCGATCCAACTTCGGACTATTTTAGTTTTGCATTGGACCGACCAACCGATTACCTATTTGATTACAACTATTTAGGGCGTTCCGAAAACTCAGGGATCTTCAGTCAGCAAATCATCATTGCCGAAGGTGGTTTTAAGTCAAAACTAGAAACGCCTTTCGCCAATCAATGGATGACTACTGCTAATGTCAGCACCACGATATGGCGCTATATCGAAGCTTATGGCGATATTGGTTTGGTAAAAAACCGATCCTTCAATCCCGAATTTATGTATGACTCCGGAATTCGACTCAATTTAGTAACCGATTATTTTGAGCTTTATTTTCCGATTTATTCAAATTTAGGATTGGAAATTGATCAACCTAATTACAGTCAACGCATCCGTATTAAATTCACATTAGATCCTGAGGTATTATTGGGTCTTTTTAGACGGAAGTGGTTTTGATGCTGTTAGGAAATCGAAGTTGAAATCGAAGTTGAAACACAAAAGACTAACGCCATTCCGTTGCGGCCTTCGCGAAAAAGCCTAGCGTCCTTGCGTTTAAACACAAGCATGAAGATTAACCGCAATGATTTTGTATTCTATGGCGTTACGATGTGAGTTGTTAAGTTGTCAAGTCCATAAAACTCCTTGAATCTTTGTGAAATCTCCACGCATCTCCGTGAAATAACATGTAACAATCCGTGATCATCTCAGTCCTTCCTTACTTTCAAATTTATTTAACTCCAAGTCTATGCCCAAAATGTATTGAAAATTGATAAGTTTGTAATTATGCATCAATGCTTTATTAAAAACCAACAACTAACTTCATACCAATGAATAAATCCATTTTCTTCAGCCTCCTATTTTCATTTCTATTCATCAACATCTACGCGCAAAAAAGCGAACTTTCTGTTGAGGAAATAATGCAAGACCCTAAATGGATGGGGACATTCCCATCAAACGTCAAATGGGACCAAAACAGCAGCGCCCTTTATTTTAATTATAATTCGGATAATGATCCCTCTGACTCTTTGTACCGCATCCGATTGGCAAATCCTAAAAAAATTGAAAAAGTAAGCTGGACCGAAGAAAAAAACATCGATTTTGCTAGAGGCACTTTCGATAAAGCAAAAACCAAAAAGATTTATTCCAAAGGCAACGTTTTGATTGTCCTTGATGTCAAATCTGGTCAAAAAACAGAATTGATACAATTCCCAAAAAACATCGGCAACCCATATTTCTTGGCCAATGAAGATTGGATTGCTTTTGAAGCTGAGAACAATGCCTATATCTATTCGCAAAAAACAGGCGTCTTAAAGAAATTAACCGAAATTAAATCGGGAGACGAATCGAAAAAGAAAGAGCCCAAATCATCAGAAAAAGCGTCGTTTTTGGAAGAGGAAAATCTAAAATTACTAAGTGTTGTCAAAGAACGTAAAGACAAACAAGAAAGTACAAAAAAAATCAGGGATGAACGCAAAGACAAAGATCCCTATACTTATTATGCTGGCGAGAATCAAATCCTTAATCTGAAAG
>JBARDR010000234.1:0-1780 GCA_049795335.1 Gelidibacter sp.
CTAATTGACAAGTTCGAGCGTGAAGGATTCTCAAAAAACTTTATATACAAATGCCGTATTGACCTTACCAGCAACGATTATCTTTTTTGGTATTGGAACCTTGTTGTTTATGTTCTATTCAGAAATGCCAAGCAAATTATCGCCGGCCATTTCCAATAACGACTCTATTTTTCCGTGGTATATTGTACGCGAATTGCCAATAGGCGTTTCAGGTTTGTTGGTGGCGGGAATTTTTTCTGCAGCGATGTCGAGCATTAGTAGTAGTTTAAATTCTGTATCCACGGCGTATTGTAATGATTTCCATTTGCACTATAAGCCTAAAGTAGATGATAAAAAGTTATTGCGAATTGCAAGGATTGCTACGATGGTAACTGGTATTCTTGGCGTTATATTAGCGCTTTGGATGGCAGGTAGCAACATTAAATCCTTATGGGATCAGTTCTATCGTTTCTTGGGACTTTTTACAGGCGGTTTAGGTGGGATGTTTCTTTTGGGAATGCTGACCAAAAAAGCCAATGCCAAAGGTACCCTGATGGGCTTAGTGGTAAGTGCCTTAGTCATTTGGTACATCAGTGCCTTCACAGAGATTAGCTTTTTAATGTACTCGTTTTTCGGGGTGGCGTCGTGTTTTATTTTTGGGTATGGGTTTAGTTTGATGTTTCAAGATAAAGACAAGAGGGCGGGAGTTTAATGATTATTATCTGAGCCTATAAAAGTCTTTTTTCGTTTATTTGGGCGTGACCCTAAAGGGTCGGGCTATCCGTTGCAAGTCCTCGCATCCCCGCTAACTATCGGGGATGCTGTGGGCTTTACACTTCTATCCCTCACGCAAAAAAGCTTGGAAAGTTTAAACCCATCTTCTAACATAAAAAAGTGTTATTCCCAACATTTTTAAGAAACATAAAGATTTCAATATTTGAAATTCTCCATAAATTTTCAATTTAAATTACTTGATCATTTCCTGCCATTTAGGAGAGCAATAAGTAGAGCGTCCGCCTACTTTGATTTTTTGAATTTCAGCGCCAGTATGAAAGCAAATGCCGCCTTCCTTTCTAAAATGGATTAAAAAGTCTTCGGGGAAATCATCGTAATGGGCATCGTTTTCTAGCGCCACTTCAATCACTTTTTTCATGGCTTTGAAAATCGTCTCAATGTTATTTTCGGAGAGGTTTTGCACTTTCGATTCCGGATGAATTTTAGATTGGTACAAAATTTCATCGGCCATCCAATTGCCAATTCCTGCAGCGACACTTTGGTCCATGAGTGCTGCTTTGATAGCTGTTTTGCGACTGTTTAAGGAGGTTTTAAAATCTTTTAAGCTCAAATCTCGGGCGTCAACGCTTAATTTGTGTGCTGCTTTATATTCCGGAATCGAGTCAATCAAATCCCACCAGCCGAATTTGCGCTTACTCTCAAAGGCGAAATGAAAACGATTTTCAAAAGTGAGCACAATATGGCCGTATTTTGGACGGTCTTCTTTGGCTTTATAATAGGTAGGTTTCCCGGTCATGCCGAAATGCATGACCAATACTTTTTCGCCTGAAGTCTTTATAAATAAATACTTTCCGATCCGTTCGGTTGCGGTGAACTCCTGGTTGATAAGATGTGCCTCAAAATCTGCTATTGATTTTTTAAGCAGTCGGTTTTCGCGACATTCAAATGCGGTAATTTTTTTATTCAGTGCGGTGTTGTCAATATAAATTCTGTAACCTTCAACTTCTGGTAGCTCTGGCATTTTTTTTTATTTCTGTCTAAATTAATAGAAATTTTAGCCATAGTC
>JBARDR010000235.1:0-2549 GCA_049795335.1 Gelidibacter sp.
ATCTTGAATCAGCCACCAGCCATAGCCGTATTGTGGGCTTTCTACGAAACGGGGTGTTAAAGATTTTGCCACAAATGCAGAATCTATAATTTGTTTGCCATTCCATTTGCCATGATCTTTGAATAACTTGCCATATCGCGCAAAATCTTTCGCATTACTGGAGATACAGCAAAAGGCTTTGACCAAATCATGGGCTTTACTGTCCACTTGCCAAAGGGTGGAATTTTCGCTTCCCAAAGGTTTCCAAAAGGATTCTGATAGATAATCATATAGTTTTTTGTCGGTAGCCTTTTCAATGACCATCGCCAACAATTGGGTGTCGCCACTGGAGTATTTATATTTTTGACCAGGATCAGCTTCCATTTTTAAACCTAGAATTACTTTGGCGAGGTCGTCATCAAAATACGCACGCGTTGTAATCGATAATGGGGAATAATAGGCCTCTACCCAATCGGTGCCAGAACTCATGGAAGACAAATCACCCACGGTCATTTTTGCAGCTCTCCCTTCACTAAATTCCGGAAAGTAATCACCTACAAGTTGGTCCAATCCTTTGATGTGGCCTTCCTCAATGGCTTTTTGCATCAACCCTGACACATAACTTTTAGCCATGGAGAACGAGTTTGATTTTGAGTTTTCGCCAAATCCTTCATAATAATTCTCGAACCAGATACTATCATTTTTGATGATGACATAGGCGATTGTGCCTAAATCCTTATTGATTTTTTGGAGCGTTTCGGTTTCTCTGACGGAATTGAAATTGACGTGGTTTGGCCAAGGTTGCGGTGTTCCGTTCGCTGCTACTTCATTATCAAATTCTTTAAAATCTTCTAAAAAAGCCGTAGTGTGACCGTTGAAATAGATGGTTCGTGCAGCTTTTAACAAATAATCAGTGTCTGTGATGTACAAAACGGCTACAGTCAGCACAATTAAAACAAGGATCCATTTAAGGAACTTTTTAAGAAATTTCATAAGGTTGGTGTTTAGTGGATTAAATATAGGGAATTATTCTTAGCATAGCTTTATCGATGTTGTTTGCTAGATGAACTTGTTTCTAACCTTAAGATTTTTCGATTTTGTCATTCCAACGAACTAGGCATCACATAATTAATAAAGTTTATACTATCATTTGATTCTCAGTGTCTTTGTTTTATTAAAATGATAATGTAGTACATTGTTGATAACAAGTATTTTAACCGTGTTATTAGTTGAAAAACAGATGATTTAAAAATTGAAAATCTTTATTCGATATTGTAAATTATATTTTGCTGCAAATGTTCTCTTTTTAAGCAAAATATTCTCTTCATGTTGTGATTATTTGGAATGGAATAAAGATTGGAATGACAACTGCTTGTTTGTATGGCAATTCTTATCAATAAATCTTAAAACAAACGTTGCTGTTTATAAGGACTTTCATGCTCCAATAGCCATTGTTTACGATATAATCCTCCGGCATATCCCGTCAAACTTCCATCGCTACCAATAACGCGATGACAAGGAATAACAATCCATAAGGGATTTCGGCCGTTGGCATTTGCGACAGCTCTTATGGCTTTTACATCGCCTAGTTGTTGGGATAATTGTAAATAAGAGATGGGTTTTCCGTAAGGAATGGTTTGGAGTAGGTGCCACACCTTCTTCTGAAAATCAGTGCCATCTGGTTTTAATTGAAGATCGAATTGTGTCCGTATGCCTTCAAAATATTCGTTGAGTTGCCGGACGCATTCTTCAAGTTCTAAAGGAATGATATCGGTTTCTTTTTCTTCAGAATCCAATATGGAAATGGAAACAATACCGTCTTCATCACCAACAATTTTGGTGAAACCTAATGGCGATTTGATAATGCAAGTTTCCATTTGCCTTTAAGCTTCCAAGGGTTTTTATGTGGAATCATTTTAACTTAACTTTCTAAAATAATGCTCGTATTGGGAACGCCATATTGCGAAATACGCTCTAAAAAAGTAACCAGATCCTTATTGCTTTTGAAATACGCAAGAATGCATAAGCGGTCTTCTCCAGTAATGCGATCACAACGCTGTACTTCCTCGTGATGAAGGATTTGATTATAGGCCGTTCTGACCGTGCTCGATTGATGAATGGTTAGATTGATGTAGGCTTTTGTTCTGACGCCAAATTTTTCTTCGTTGAGTTTTAGGGAATAGCCTAAAATAATCCCTTTATCTTCCAATTGTTTCACGCGTTTGCCGATAGCAGGAGCGGAGAGCTCGACCTTTTTGCCAATGGTTGCAAAGGCTTCTCGTGAATTTTTGCGAAGCATTTGTAGAATTTGTTTATCGATGTCGTCCATTGGAATCAAAATTAGAATTACGTTGAATCAATTTATTCGAAATTAAATATATAAAATTATTTTTGATTAGAAATTAAAAAAGAAAGCGCACTCCAAAGGTGTCTATTAATTAATAACCTTTGGAATGCGCTCTAGATACTAAGCGATGGGAGGTGTCGAGAATGTTTTTTACTTATTTAAAAGTCTTACCACATCCTTTGCAAAGTAACTCGCGATAATATCGGCTCCAGCACGTTTAATG
>JBARDR010000236.1:0-4006 GCA_049795335.1 Gelidibacter sp.
AATGCGTTTAGCGATGCGTTTGTCAGAAGTTGATCCTTCAAAAGCTAAGGAAGAATTTGAAAATGCTGCTGCTGGAGATTTCATCAAAGTTGCCGATGAGAACTTTGCAGTTAAAGAAGTTCCTGGATACAGTGACTATACTGGTGTTATGACTAGAGAGTGGAATATGTTTGAACTTTCTGCAAGTCTTAATAACTTAATGATTGGATTGGGTGGTGTTGCTTCTGAAGATGTGTTGCCGGCTAATTTGCATCAATACATTAAGCCTGCTAATTATATGGGCTTGAAATATGAAGATCATTTCTCAACTAAAACAAACGATCCTTCTGCAGGTTTCTTTTTTGACGGATTACATCAATCAATGGACCCTAGAGCTTACGATTTGTTTAAAATTCCCGGGAATTTTTCTGATCCAGAATTTAACAGCTACCCATCTTGGGCTGATGATGCAAAAATCACAAAAAGAGATTTGCTAATTGGTGCAAATGATACGCCAAAAGAAATTGATGCTGCTTTTACCTGGAATGCCTATGCTGGTGGTGATTGGGGTAAAAAAGGTTCCAAAAATAAAGTTTACGGATGGCCAGGTACTATGCCACGTATGGCTAACAAATACAGAAATAGTTCTCAAGAAAGAATATTCTTTGCTTCATGGGAGTCTTACTTCCTAGTTGCTGAAGCGGCTGTAAAAGGTTGGACAGTACCTATGACTGGAAAAGTTGCCTATGAGCAAGGTATCGCTGATAGTTTTGCCTACAATGGCGTTTCGGGAGAGTTAAGTGAATATTTGACTTCTGAAGACTATAACAGAGTTGGAACTTCTGTAAGTTGGGGACATGTTGCTGAACCAGCATCAACAGTAACTATGACTTATAAAGATGGTTATACAGGTGCTACAGGAACAACCACTTTCAAGTACCCTGTGAATAATGTTTACAAAGGTGGGAATGTGAAAAATGACCTTTTGACAAAAATTATAACTCAAAAGTTCATTGCTCAAACACCATGGTTACCACTGGAAACTTGGAATGATCACAGAAGACTAGGATTGCCATTTTTTGAAAACCCGGTAATTGAAAATCCACTGACTAATTTACCTGCATTAACTGAAGGTAATTTCATGACCAACAGTCCAAAGGTTTACGCACAAAGATTAAAATACCCTTCTAATTTCCCGAGCAACATCCCAGGTGGATATGCCCAAGCAGTTGAGAAATTAGGCGGTCCTGATAATGTGTTCACACCATTGTGGTGGGCACAACAGAATTAAGAGAATTAGATTTTTCATTTTTTTTGTTTAGTCAAAAGGGAGAACTTTTATTAGTTCTCCCTTTTTGGTTTTGGCGAAATCCAAAACCAAAAAGCCGAGTGCATTGGGTTTTTTGGGTTGAACTAATCGGCTTTTGGGCGGGATCTGAACGTTCAAACTATCAAATCCAAAATTCCAAAACCCAAAAGCGAAGCGCATTGGTTTAGCTGAATATAGTGTGGGCTAATCGCGCTAAAGCCCTTTTGTTCTGGTCTTTTATGCCCCGAGCTAAAGCTCGGAGTTATTGGGATTGAATTATAAAGAATCTTATGTTTAAAAACGGAACTTTACCGAATAGGAGAGTGGTTTCTTCCAAAATGAGTATCATTTATCTGATGCGTAATAGCTACGGAATTCACGAACTACAGTTAGTAATTAATGTTAAGATGATTTAGATGTCAGAAAAGCCGAATGAAGTTCTATTCTTTATTCTAGCAGCGAAGTGGTATTTGCTGAGCTTGTCGAAGTATCTTAATCCTTAGTACTTAATTCTAAGTATTTCTACATCGAAGAATTCAAAATTTTCTCCTTTACTTCTTCAATATAAGATCTTCCAATAACATATCGCATGCCATCAATTTCAATGCTATTGCCTTCAACGGCATCAATCTTACTGATGGAAATAGTGTAAGAGCGATGAATCCTGATAAAATCGGCGGGAGGTAATAAATCAGTAAAATCGGATAAGGTGCTATGAATCATAAATCGGCCATTGGTGGTATTGATTTTCAAATAATCTTTCAGACTTTCCACCACTAATATTTCATCCAAAAACACCTTTTTCATCTTTTTCTTGTCAATCTTAAGGAAAAGAAAAGGGCGTACATTTATCGTTTCTGAGGTCGGTTGTTTAATGTCCATGCGTCTGTAAAGTTTGTTTAAAGCGTTCATGAACCTCGGAAACTCAAAGGGTTTTACTAAATAATCCAGCACATCCAAATTGTAGGTTTCAATGGCATATTCCGTGTAAGCACTGGTAATGATAATTAATGGCGGTTCTTTTAAGCTTTTTATAAAATTAAGTCCGTCCAACACAGGCATGTTGATGTCTAAGAAAATCACGTCAACCTTATGATTTTTTAAAAAATTCAATCCATCGATAGCATTATTGAAGGTCTTGACCACTTCAATGTCTTCAATTTGCTGTAAATAACTTTTAATTACATTAACAGCCAAGGGCTCATCATCAATAATTAAACATCTTATTTTCATATGTAGAAGTTTATTGTTTTAAAATAGTCATATGTAATTCGCATATCGTCATTGGTTTTTTGGACTCGTTTTTCGGTCATACTCTTTCAGGCTTTTTATTTTAAGAATAATGGATTTTTTTGATATAACCTAATCGTCATATTTAAACCACTTTAATTTTAAGGATTACCTTGAAATTTTCTGAATCATTGGTAATAGTGAGTTTATAATCCTTATCATTATAGCCTAAGTTTAATCTTTTTTTGACGTTCTCTAGGCCGATTCCGCTGGAATGGTTGACCTCGTTCTTGAATTCTGTAACTGCAGGCAAAGGATTTGTAATCGTAAAGTACAGAAAATCTTCTTCAACGGTGAAATCGATATCAATTTTAACAATACCAATATTTTTGTTGACGCCATGTTTAAAGGCGTTTTCAACAAAGGTCAGCAACAGAATGGGCGCTATGTTTTTTTCTTGGATATCGCCAGAAATGGACATATTGATTTTAAGCAAGCCATCATGACGAATTTTTTCTAAATCCAGGTAATTCTGAATGCACAGAATCTCATTTTCCAAGGATTGACGCTCGTATTTTGTTTCATAAAGCAAATAGCGCATTAATTCTGAAAGTCTCAAGATGACTTTCGGCGTTTTATTTGATTTTTCAAGTGCTAAAGAGTGAATGTTATTCAGTGTATTGAAAAAAAAGTGCGGTGATATTTGAGTTTTTAAGAATAATAATTCCGTTTCCAATTGGTTTTTTTCGAGATCGGCAACGCGTTTCTGCTCCTTCAAAAAATCTAAGGTCACTTTAATTGCCGTCACAAAAGTAATTACATAAAGCTCGCCAATCATCATGTCGACGGTATAGTTAAGCGTCAAGGCATTTATGGTTTCCGGACCTTCAGGCCAAACTTCTTTGCTGATCAAAAAATAAGTAAGGTTGAATTTTGCAAGCACCATTAAAAAAATGGCCGATAAAATCAAAATGACATAAGGCACATATTTCCTTTTATACAAAAATTTCGGCATCAAAAAATAGATATTGAAATAGCATAAAGCAATATGAATTGGGAATCCTAAAAAGTTTGTTTTTAAGGAATACAAGTAATCATTAAAGTAAATTCCCCATCGAAAGGTGTTGAATAAAAAATAAACACACCAGAATATGATATGGTGCCAAAATGATATTCTATAAAGCCTACCGGACTTAAAGTTCATGAAAGAGTTTTTTTGTGATGTTCAGGAGAGTTAACGTGTCGTCCGTCTAAATTTATTTCAAATGCGGTTAAAATTATGAAAATTTATGCTGTGAACTCATCTTGTTTTTTGTTTTTAAAAGAATAATGAGATCATATTAAACCGACATGATTGTATGCCGATTTTTTTTTTGAAAAAATTAATGGCCGTGCATTAACAGGAATGGATATGATTTTTATATACTTTAGAAAAATTTGAAAAACGAAATTGACTAATTTGAATAAAAGTACCCTTATGAAACAACT
>JBARDR010000237.1:0-9962 GCA_049795335.1 Gelidibacter sp.
CTCCTGTGGTCAATGAATTAAAAAGTATTGATGTGGAGTTAAAACAAATTGATGACCAAATCCAGAAAAGTAAAATCATCAATCCAATCGATGGTACGGTATTATCAAAATATGCGGAAGCAAATGAAATTACTGTTTTCGGGAAAGCACTTTATAAAATTGCCGATTTAAGTACGATGCAATTACGCGTCTATATCAGCGAAACCCAACTGTCAAATATAAAAATCGGACAAGAAGTGATCGTTAAAATTGACGACGCCGACGCCATGAAATCCTATAAAGGAAAAATTAGCTGGATAGCTTCGGAAGCAGAATTCACACCAAAAATTATTCAAACCAAAGAAGACCGAATCGCCTTGGTATATGCTGTAAAAGTGGATGTCACTAACGATGGCGGCTTAAAAATAGGAATGCCAGCAGAAATGTGGCTTCAACCCAACGAAAACTAAATCACTATGCAACAAAGCATCATAGAAGTCAGACACACATTACTGCGGGAAGTTGTAAAACAGGCTGAAAGACTGTTGATTCGTGAAATTAGCGTTAAAAATTTTAAAAGCAAAGTTAGATACTCCAAACCACATATTTTCAACTGAATATAACAGCAATAAAACCATAAAATCCAACTTTTAAATTTAATATTATGAAAAAAACACTTTTATCAATCGCCATGTTAGCATTCATCTTTACAGGATGTAACAACAACAAAAAAGCAGAAAATGCAATAGATCACAGCTCACATCAAGAAGTTGAAGCAGCTTCGCACGATGATCATAATGACGATCACCAATTAAGGGATGATGGACTAGGCAACAACTGGACCTCTGAAATCGAAACAAACGATGGCGCCAAATGGGAAGCCAATCCAGAAACAAATGAGGGCGTTCAAAAAATGCAAAACCTTCTCAAAACACAGCCTACCAAAACATTGGTAGATTACTACAAATTAGCAGAACAACTCAATAACGACAAAAATTATGTTGTAAAAAACTGTACGATGAAAGGTTCTTCACATGATAATTTGCATGTGTGGCTTTTACCATTAATGGCTAAAATTGAAGCACTTTCAGAAACCCAATCACTTGAGGAGGCTTCAAAAATCAAGGACAGTATTGAAGAAAACGTAAACCTATATTCTGATTATTTCAAATAAATGAGTATCACGGTAGCTAACATATCAAAGTCCTATAAAACCGTAAAAGCTTTACAGAACATTTCCTTTGAGGTAAAACCTGGAGAGCTTTTCGGGCTTATAGGACCTGATGGCGCCGGTAAAACAACGCTCTTCAGAGTTCTGACCACCTTGCTCATTGCTGATGAAGGAACGGCAACCGTTGCCGGTTTTGATGTGCTGGCAAATTATAAAGAGATTCGCAATACTATTGGGTATGTGCCTGGCAGATTTTCGTTGTATCAGGATTTGACCGTTGCCGAAAACCTGAGTTTTTTCGCCACCATTTTCGGAACAACCATCGAAGAAAACTACGATTTGATAAAAGACATCTATGTCCAAATTGAGCCATTTAAAAATCGTCGGGCCGGTAAATTATCGGGTGGAATGAAACAGAAATTGGCCTTATGTTGTGCGCTTATTCACAAACCAAAAGTGTTGTTTTTAGATGAACCCACCACAGGCGTTGACCCAGTCTCTAGAAAGGAATTTTGGGAAATGCTCAAACGATTACAACAAAAGGACATTACCATTTTGGTGTCCACACCTTACATGGATGAAGCCGAGATTTGCGATCGCGTAGCGCTTATTCAAGATGGAAAAATCTTGGAAATTAACACGCCTGAAGCTATTGTAAGGACTTATCCAAAATCAATTTACAATGTTCGTGCAAATAATACGTATCAATTGATCACGAATATAAAGACTTACGAATTCAAGCATAGCGCGTATCCTTTTGGCGAATTTGTGCATTACACCGATAAAAGAGCCGATTTTAATCCGAAGGAATTACGAGAATATCTAGAGTCAAAAAATCTTTTAGAAATAGAAATCGAAAAAACGGAAGCCACTATTGAAGATGTTTTTATGGAATTGGCGAAGTAGAAGTTTCAACAGGAATGTCAAACTGAACTTAAAGAACACTCCTAAAAGGCGACATCTCGACTGCAGACGATGAGACAAAACAGAAACATCTGCGAGGTTTTAAAACTTTGTAGATATAAAATAAATCACAACAGACTGAAAAATAAGGTTTTAAAGCAGGCTGAAAGTCTGTTTATTCGTGAAATTTATAATATAGAGTGCATGTCAGCATTTTCAGGGAACGAATGAATTTGTGAGAATTCGTGAAATTAGTGTCAAAAATTTTTAGAAGCAAAAGCGAGATGCAATAAAGCAGATGCCAGCCTGACATACATTCTGGCAGACCTGCCCGACTAATTTCAGGTGGGGCTTTAACTTAATTTGAAACCAAGAAACCAAGTAAAATAATAAGAGTCCCACTTTCGTGGGAAATAAATATGAACACCACTAAAGTCATACAGGTAGAAGGTTTAACCAAAATGTTTGGTGATTTCACGGCCGTCAACACCATTAGTTTTGATATTGAAAAAGGAGAGATCTTTGGATTTCTCGGTGCCAATGGCGCAGGAAAAACAACGGCCATCAAAATGCTGATCGGCATTACCACGCCAACCTCTGGAAAAGCGACAGTCGCCGGCTTTAATGTATTTACACAAGCCGAAGACATCAAGAAGAATATTGGTTATATGAGTCAGAGATTTGCCTTATATGATGATTTAACCGTTAAAGAAAATATCACATTTTTTGGTGGTGTTTATGGGTTATCCAGAAAGAGCATCAAAGCAAAATCGGAGTTCCTAATTAAAGAATTGGATCTCGAAAACGTCGCCAATACTTTAGTTGGCGATCTACCATTGGGCTGGAAACAAAAATTATCGTTTTCTGTGTCTTTAATTCACGATCCTAAAGTTGTTTTTTTAGATGAACCCACAGGAGGTGTCGATCCCATAACCAGACGTCAATTTTGGGAACTGATTTACAAAGCCGCCAATCAAGGCACCACCGTTTTTGTGACCACACATTATATGGATGAAGCGGAATATTGCGACCGTGTTTCCATCATGGTCAACGGAAAAATTGAAGCTTTGGATACGCCGAAAAAATTAAAAGAACAGTTTGATGTGGATAGTATGAATGAGGTGTTTTTGAAGTTGGCGAGAGGGTAAAAGGGAGTTTTCAGTTGCACTCACAGTCGAAGTTTACAAAATAAAACACATTCAATAATCAGTTAAACTTAATGCTCATAACAATCTAACAACTAGTTAAATAAAGTATACAAATAAAGAGACATAACCAACAGCGATCCCTGAATTTAGGGGAGCTTTAAGAGGTAAATTATAACATTACTAAATAGAGATCCCTGCCTTGGCAGGGACTGAAGATGAAAAGATTCAAAGGTTTTATACAAAAGGAATTCTACCATATTTTTAGGGATAAGCGCTCATTGTTTATTCTTTTCGGAATGCCGATTGCCCAAATTTTGCTGTTTGGTTTTGCGATTACCAATGAAATCAATAACGTTGATATCGCCATATTAGACCATTCAAAAGATGCCACTACTGAAGAAATCATAAATAAAATAGCGGCTTCAAAATATTTCAGTATCAAACAAATGATCACGCGTGAAGCGGATATCGCTATGGTGTTTCAAAAAGGACAGATCAAAGCCGTTTTAAATTTCGAAAAGGATTTCAGTAAAAACCTCATCAAAGACCACAAAGCAACCGTCCAAATTATTACAGATGCCACTGATCCAAATACTGCAAATACTATCAGCAATTATATCAATGCCATCCTCCAACAATATCAAAAGGAATTGAACAAGGATATGATTATTGCTTATCAAATAGTTCCTCAAAAACGCATGGTTTATAATCCAGAATTAAAAAGCGTGTATATGTTTGTTCCCGGTGTGATGACCATTATTTTAATGTTGGTTTCGGCAATGATGACCTCCATTTCCATCACTCGAGAAAAGGAATTGGGCACCATGGAAATCCTTTTAGTATCACCCTTAAAACCATTTCAGGTCATTTTAGGAAAAGTGTTTCCCTATATATTGTTATCGATTATCAATGCCACCATCATTGTCATGTTGAGCATTTTCATCTTTAATATGCCTGTTCAAGGAAGTCTGTTTTTATTGGCTATGGAAAGTGTATTGTTTATCATCACCTCTTTGTCATTAGGCATATTAATCTCAACGATTGCAGCGACCCAACAAACCGCCATGATGATTTCATTAATGGGATTGATGCTTCCCGTGATGTTATTATCCGGATTTATTTTCCCTATTTCGAGTATGCCCTTAATCCTTCAAATCATTAGCAATATTATTCCTGCCAAATGGTTTATCATCATCATTAAAGGCATTATGCTTAAAGGTGTCGGCCTGCAATTTATATGGAAAGAAACCTTGATTCTATTGGGAATGACCGTGTTTTTTATTGGATTGAGCGTGAAGAAATACAAGATTAGATTGGAATAAAACAGAAGAAAGAAAATAGATAATAGAGGATATAATATAGACTAAAGATTCGCCTTAATTAAGACAGATTCTTCTCTTGTCTTTGTTCTTTGTTCTTATTTAGAATTATGAAAACAATACTATACATCATACAGAAAGAGTTCAAACAAATCTTTAGAAATAAAGGGATGCTACCTATTATTTTTGTTCTGCCGCTACTCCAACTCGTTATTTTATCTAATGCTGCCACTTTTGAGGTTAAAAACATCAAGTTCGGTTATATCGACAATGATCACTCCACAACCTCGAGAGGCTTAATAGAAAAATTCAATGTTTCCACCTACTTTGATGTGTTAACTAGTTTTTCTTCAGTAAAAAACGCGAGTGCAGCCATGTTGAAAGGGGAAATTGATGTCGTTTTGAATATTCCGCGGCATTTTGAACGGAATTTACAAAAAGAAAAACATAGCAATCTCGGCGTCACTATTAATGCCATTGATGGCGCTGCCGCGAGTGTTGAAAACGTGTATCTCACGCAAATACTGCAAAGCTACAACAAGAATATTAGGACCGATGTGATGCAAGTTTCAGAGGTTCAAATACAACCCGTAAATATTGACACCATTCCCTTGTTTTGGTACAACAAAACCTTAAACTATAAAACCTTTATGGTACCTGGAATTTTGGTATTGTTAGTGACCATGATCGCGCTTTTTCTATCGGGAATGAATATTGTGCGCGAAAAAGAAATAGGAACCCTGGAGCAAATCAACGTCACGCCGATTAAGAAAAGTCAATTCATCATTGGAAAACTCTTCCCTTTTTGGTTAATTGGAATGGGCGTGTTAACGGTCGGATTAATACTGGCACGATTGATATTTAACATCCCAATCATCGGCAATTTAGCCCTCCTGTATTTCTACACCTCCATTTATATTTTAGTGATTTTGGGCATTGGTTTATTCATTTCAAATTTTACCGATACACAACAACAAGCCATGTTTATTGCTTGGTTTTTTATGGTTATATTTATTCTGATGAGCGGATTGTTCACGCCTATTGAAAATATGCCACAATGGGCTCAAATCATAACCGAATTTAACCCCATTAAATACTTTGTTCAAGTGATGCGGATGGTCATGCTTAAAGGCTCTGGCTTTATGGACATACTTCCGCAGCTTATTAAAACTTTAGTTTATGCCATTATTATGAATGTATTAGCGGTTTGGAGTTATAAAAAAACAGCATAAAACTCCCCTATGTACACTGATACTAAAACAAAGCAATCTAGAGATGAATCCTTGTTTGTTAGAGGGCCATTGTCACGATTTAAGGATTTCAACTTTGCTCTTAAAGTGTTTTTCAATTTTATAAGCTCTATCATTTTTGATTGGTTTCACATTCGAGCCAAAGAAGGCAATTATGTCTTGTTTATTGTTTGGGCAAATTTCGTCGCCAACATCTTATATTTAATTGCTGCCCATGGTTTTATAAAAAGAACCGAATGGACTTTCGGGATATTAATAGTTGCCTTAATCATCTTATTCATAGCCTTTGGAGCTCTACAATCACACCTTAACAATGGTGGCGTTTATGAGTCAAAAACTGTAAAAGCCTCGATTTTCAAAATGAGGGTTACGTCAATATTTTCATTGGCGGCTTATTTTAAGATTAATAATCCTAAATTCATTTCCATAACGAAAGTATAGCTGCACATTAGATTTAAGTGATCATTCCTCCTATTAAAATAAACGGGTTCGTCCATTTGACGCGGCATGGATTATTACAACATTTATTTTCAACATTGAATTTCAATGATTAGATTTGGAATCATCACCGAAATTCAAAGGTTTTAAATTCTTTTAAAAAATGAGCACTCCCGTTTATATACAGAAAAGCAATGGCGAAACAGAGCTTTTTTCATTCGAAAAATTAAAAAAATCCCTCCAATCTGCTGATGCTTCTGAGGACATGGTCAATACTATTGTTGACCAAATCCAGATGGATATTTATGACGGAATGTCCTCCAACCTGATTTACAAGAAAGCTTTTGCGCTATTAAAAAAACAAAACACGATCTCAGCCTCCCGATACAGTTTAAAACGAGCCATTTTAGATTTGGGCCCTACAGGCTTTCCTTTTGAGCGATTGATTGGCGCCTTATTAAAAGAGCGCGGCTATAAAACCCAGGTCAGCGTGAAATTAAATGGTGAATGTGTGACTCATGAAATTGATGTTTTAGCTGAAAAAGATGGCAATGTATATGCTATTGAATGCAAATTTCATCAAGATCCAAGAGTCTCAAGCAAGGTGCAAGTGCCGTTGTATATTAATTCTCGATTTCTGGACATTCAAAAACAATGGAACGAAAATTCTAAAAATTCAGCACACTTAAAGCAAGGTTGGCTGGTAACCAATACCCGATTCACTGATGATGCCATCAATTATGGTAAATGTGTTGGTTTAACCTTATTAAGTTGGGATTATCCAAAAAACAACGGACTGAAAGCTAATATTGATGCCTATGCTTTATATCCGATCACGACCTTGAATTCTTTATCCAGAAAAGAGAAACATGCACTCATTGAAAAGGATATTATTTTGGTTAAAGAACTTATGAATGCCACCGAACAAATGAAAAGTATCGGATTAGCCGATTCAAAGATTCAGAAAGTTAGAGATGAAGTGATAAAGTTATGCCGGATGGATCATAATTAAAACAAGCGTCTTTTATGTATTCTATTATAAAACGTTTTACAGATTTCTTGATGATTTCTCTTATATAAACAACTCCTAAACCAAACCTATAAATCTATTTATCAAATAATTAGACTTTTATTACGGCAAAGCTCAAATGAGAGTCTATGTAACCAACGCTACTTAACCGCCACGAACAGGAATGCCATCGGGAATCACAGCGAAAGTGTTAGCGAATAATACTATAGATAGCATCAAAATTGGCCAAGAATCCTTGAAACATAGAGGTTCCATGGGAAATATGGGCGCAGCATGTATTGCTTTGGCTGGTTATGACATGGCTTCAGGAACCGGCGTGAGTCACCACATCTGCCGGAAAAACATAAAGTGTTCAGTTGAAAAACAAAAATCATGACACAAGGTATCGGAGAATATCAACGGTTCAAAATAATGAATCCTGTCATCCAGTTTTTCAAATTCATTTACTTAAGTATTAAAGTAATGGTCATTGTCGCTGGAGGCCAGAGAGGCAAAAGAAGTAAATTTATAGTAAATCTATATTATAAAATCCACCACAATTCTCTTTTCTATGTTTTGAAAATTGAGTAATTAAATAAGCAGTGGTAATTAGATTTCTTAATTCGCATAGTTCCACAGACAATTCAGAATGGTCATAGAGTCTTTTATTATCTTCATAAAGTACTCGTAAACGCGTTTCTGCACGCCTTAAACGCTCATTAGACCTCACAATTCCAACATAGTTGGTCATTATGGTTTTTACTTCATTGCGATCATGCGACATTAAGACTCTTTCCATATTTTTCACAATGCCACGGTCATTCCATACAGGAATATCTTTTGGCATTTTAACTTTGTTGAATTCCTTACAAATATCCAAATAGGCCTTATGCGCATATACCAAACCTTCCAATAAAGAATTGGACGCCAGCCTATTTCCGCCATGTAAACCTGTTCGCGTGACTTCGCCACAAGCATATAACCGTTCAATAGAGGTTTGCGCTTTTTTATTGACATTAACACCGCCGCATATATAGTGGGATGCTGGTACCACAGGAATAAAATCTGTTGTAATAGCAATCCCAATGGAAGCACATTTCTCAGTAATATTAGGAAAATGCTCTCTAAATTTCTCCATATCCAGATGTGTGCAATCTAAATACACATGAGGCGAACCACTTTTTTTAAGTTCGTTATCTATAGCTCGTGCAACAATATCACGCGATGCTAATTCTTCACGCTCATCATAATGATGCATGAAAAAATTGCCATTATAATCTCTTAATTTCGCTCCAAACCCTCTTACTGCCTCAGATATTAAAAAAGCAGGATACTCTCCTGGATTGTATAATGCCGTTGGATGAAACTGAATAAACTCCACTTCTGATAGTTCAGCTTTTGCGCGATACGCAATTCCTAAACCATCGCCTGTTGCAACGGTTGGATTGGTTGTGGCTTCATAAACCTGCCCGCTCCCACCAGATGCCAACATTGTGAACTTGCTGACGAATGTTTTAACTGAATTTTCCTTTTCATCCAGAACATAAGCACCAAAACACGAAATATTTGTGTGGCGTTTTGTTTTCTTCTGATCAACCTGATGCTCTGTAATCAAGTCAATAACAAAATGATGTTCTAAAAATTCGATGTTGGGTTGCGCCTGTACTTGAGCAATCAATGCGCGCTCAATTTCGGCGCCAGTTACATCAGTATGGTGTAAAATTCGGTTTTGTGAATGACCGCCTTCGCGACCTAAATCATAGTCTCCTTTGGCATTTCTGTCAAAATTCGTTCCCCAATCTATCAATTCCTGAAGTCGACTTGGCGCATCTTCAACAACCATTCTCACAACATCTTCATCACACAGACCAGCACCAGCAATTAAAGTATCCTGAACATGCTGCTCAAAACTATCAAGTCTATCATTATAAACGGTGGCAATGCCTCCTTGAGCATATTTGGTGTTTGACTCGCTGAGCTTATCCTTAGTAACGATCGTCACTTTAGCGTCTTTAAACGCAAGAGCCGTTTTTAAAGCAAAGGTTAATCCTGAAACGCCAGACCCAATCACTAAAAAATCTGAGGCAACTATCTTTTTATTCACAAGCATCTATTGGTTGATTATGAAAGCTCTAACATTCTTTCAATGGGTACAATCGCCTTTTTCGCCAATTCTGCGTCCACTTCAACACAAGGCAATTCATACTTTAAGCATAAATATAACTTCTTTAGAGTATTCATTTTCATAAACGCACATTCACTGCAGGCACAGCTATTGTCTTCTTTAGAAGGTGCTGGAATAATTGTTTTATCGGGGTTCTCTTGCAACATTTGGAATAGAATCCCTGCTTCTGTAGCCACTATAAATTTCTTCTTTTCGCTGGTTCTTACATAATTCAATAAACCAGAAGTAGATCCGATATACTTTGCCACCTGTAGTAAATGCGCTTCAGACTCTGGATGTGCAATTAATAGGGCATCTGGATGTTCTTTGTAGATATCCAATAATTTTTCCATGGAGAAAGCTTCATGTACAATACAGGCACCATCCCAAAGTAGCATCTCCCTACCCGTTTCCTTGTTGAGATAAGCCCCTAGGTTCCTATCTGGCGCAAAAATAATAGGTTGGTTTTGAGGTATGGATTTTATTATTTTCATGGCATTAGATGATGTACATACATAATCACTCAATGCTTTTATCTCTGCTGAACAATTGATATAGGTCACAACCAAATGGTCTGGAGT
>JBARDR010000238.1:0-2300 GCA_049795335.1 Gelidibacter sp.
TTCTTAAACAGGTACTTTCGCCAAAAGATTTCGATAAAAATTATTCCGAAATTTTTGATGGGAATGAGATTTGGAGAAATTTGGAGATTCCAAAAGGCAGTTTATATGAATGGGATGAAAGCTCTACTTATATCAAGGAAATTCCCTTCTTTAAAAATATTTCAGACCAAGCACCACCACTTCAAAATATTGAACATGCACGTGCCCTTTTGGTATTGGGAGACAGTATAACGACCGATCATATTTCCCCAGCGGGATCTTTTAATGAGCATTCTGCTGCCGGACAGTATTTAATCAGTCAAGGCGTCAAGAAAGAAGACTTCAACTCTTATGGCAGTCGACGAGGAAATGATGAGGTCATGGTGCGCGGGACGTTTGCCAACGTGCGTATCAAAAACAAGTTGGCCAAGCAAGAAGGTGGTTTTACCACCTATTTGCCTTCGGGAGAAGAAATGACGGTTTATGATGCTGCGGTTAAATATCAACAGGATAATACACCTTTAGTGGTGCTTACCGGTAAAGAGTATGGAAGTGGCTCCTCCCGAGATTGGGCTGCGAAAGGCACGTTTTTGCTAGGGGTAAAAGCCGTTTTGGCTGAGAGTTATGAACGTATTCATAGAAGCAATTTGGTGGGTCTTGGGGTTTTACCCTTACAATATCAAGAAGGCGATACGGCGGAAAAATTAGGATTGGATGGTACGGAGATTTTTGCTATTTCCGGAATTTCTGAAGGCTTGACGCCGCATAAATTGATAGGTGTGACTGCCACAAATGAGAATGGCGTAGAGATTAAATTCAAAGCGATTGCGCGATTGGATTCGCTTATAGATATTGAATATTACCGCAATGGTGGGATTCTTCAATATGTACTGCGACAGTTTTTGGATTAGAAAAGGATTGGAGAGTGTTGATTGAAGATGGATGATTTTTGAATTTAGCAGTGTTAGAGAACAACGAATGATGAAGTGTTGGGTAAAGAAATCGAAGTTGAGCTCTGTCTTTTTAAATATTAATCTTAGGCACCATTAACGATGTGTTTTATGAAAGACGCAACCAATACATAATAGAAATAAAGATATCGAATATCGATTGATGAAGTTTAGAAGGAGAAATTGAAATTGCCTGCGCAAATAAAAAACAGAAATAATAATAAAGAATATAGCGAAGCTATGAAAAATCAAGTAACCATAAATCGATTGAACATGCCAGGCATGACGTGTTGCATATTGTAGTCGAAGTATTTTATGTTTTATGAATACAATCCAAATAAAGCGGGTATATGAGGATCCTTCATCCAGTGATGGCTATCGGATTTTGGTGGATAGAATTTGGCCTCGTGGCGTTTCAAAAGAAGAAGCCAAATTAGACGAGTGGAATAAGGATTTAGCGCCTTCTACCGAACTTCGGAAGTGGTTTGATCACGATCCAGATAAGTTTGAAGACTTCGCACTGAAGTACAAAAAAGAGCTTAAAAACAGCACTGAGGATTTAAAACGCCTTTTTGAAAAAACTAAAGACAAGACCGTGACTTTGCTTTATGGCGCAAAGGACACCAAGTTCAATCAGGCGGTGGTGCTTAAAGAGGTTTTGGACGATTTCAAAGAATAATTTACAGCTCCTTTTTTGTTGCATTGTACATAGTATTTATACCAAAATATTTTACTGAAATAAATTATTTGAAGTATAAAAGCCATTGCACGAATCATTTTATTGGTTTCCGGATTTTCAAATTCAAAAAACTCGAAAGCTCCACCTAAAATAAAAACTAGAGAAAGGACTAAAACTGCAATCCAAATGCGATTTTTCATATTGTCAAAATGCATTCTTTTCATTTTTTTAAAATAGATTTAATTAGTTTGGAGACATGAAGATTGAAATGTAAGATGTAAACGCCAACAATAGCGGACATAGAACAACTCAGGCCATAATGTTATGAATTTAATTTTATTTCTTTAATGATTTGAGAATAAAATCCAGCTATGATTATTATAGCGGTAATCAAGATGATGATTTTTACATTTTTTTTATGGAATAGAATAAAAAAGCCTATAATCCATAAAGTGATGGAGCGTCATCCTATGATTTTTAACCTTGTTTGTATTTTAGGGATTATGGTTGTTTTTTAATTGTTATCGAATTTCTCCATGTTATTGCCGAGCTGTTTTACATGCGAAGTCATGTGTAAATTAGAGAAATTTCTGGATTATTGATATTTAAATATATGTAAACCAATGAACTTTGCAATTTGTGCCAACTTTTATAAACACTTTCATTCAAATTTCAATTTGAAAAGAAAATAA
>JBARDR010000239.1:0-4340 GCA_049795335.1 Gelidibacter sp.
CATCTTGCCTTAAGAAGACTCAAAAAACCAGGTTCACTATATCTTTATGAGAATGAAGGACACACAATAGATTCTCCTAAAAACAAAAAAGATTTATCTTACCGGATAAAAATGTGGTTTGATTCATATTTGAAATAAAAAACCCTCTAATGAGCTCCCTGCTCACTAGAGGGATACCCTTTATCTACTTACTCCGTTGATATAAATTCTGCAATCCACACTGGGTATCACTGATTTTATTTCGGGCGGGAGTCTCCCCAACCATACATAGCGGCCCAAAGTCTAAGGAACAAGTGGTTACTTGAACACATTTATTATTTTGATAAATGTAACCTGGTATCGGCGCCTGAGTTAAATCTTTAACTTCAGATGAAGATGTTGATGCAAAAGCAAACACAATTGCTAACATAAACACCATCATGGGCATAAGACTTTTAAAAATTTTTGTTTTCATGACTTAAGTATTTAAATTAATTATGGCCTACTTTCTTCTACAGGTATTCGGCCTTCTTCCTGATACTGCGCAGTATATTTTTCATTTGAGCTTTGGCTAAAGTATTTTGGCTTCAAACGATATAACCATAGTTTATCTCCTACTAGGGCGACCAATAAAGTCTTATCAATTCTAAAATCATTTAGTTTTTCACCTGATTGATGGAAAATATAAAAGCTAAATTCATAGTAATGATCTTGAAAATCGTACACATCAATAATCCCTGCAGCACTCAAAACTTTACCATCTTCGTACTTACCCAACCGATCACTATGAATATACAGATAGTTATTATTAGTTGAAGTTTGCTTATTGACTAAAATAGTTTTCCTACCTAGCTTATACTGATCTTTCTTACTGTAATATGCAATGTCCAAAATGGGTTTACTTACAGTATCTATTGTTCTTCCCGTAAATTCATGTGTCAAATTTTTATTGGCTATTTCATAACTATTTTGATAAAAATAAGTGAATACAAACTGTTGGTTGGACTCATTCCAGAGCAACATACCATCTGTAGCGAACTCACCATTTATATGCGTTATTAATAGTTTTGAATTTAATTTCAGTACAATACTATCAATTGTTTTGGTTAGAAGCCCCAAAGCGGTGGATTTAGTCACACTGCTCATCGTAGCTATACCAATGTGTAAAGAGTCGACCACCACAAATTGAGTAAAATACGCATCTTCATATGAATACAATTTTGCTTTCCAGTCACTTATTCTTCCTTGAAATATTATAGGGACTGTTCCATCTCCCACATAAAAATTAGGTGGATTTACAGAAATTTTAACGCTTCGATAGTCAAGGCCCATACTGTCTATCTGAACTTGAAATTCTTCCAAATTCCCTCCAGAAATATCAAATATCGTCATAGTCAGAGGAGCTGTATA
The DNA here is from genome assembly GCA_049795335.1 of Gelidibacter sp. Classification (GTDB taxonomy): domain Bacteria; phylum Bacteroidota; class Bacteroidia; order Flavobacteriales; family Flavobacteriaceae; genus Gelidibacter. Next base: position 1,390 of record JBARDR010000239.1, read on the forward strand.
ATTACCTAGATATATAAACTTATCGTCTATTCCCGCAATATAATAGGAATTTAATTCTATATCGTACACCCCTATCTCTTCTAAGGCGTGGGGCATAAACCGTCTTTGGAAAGCATTGTTAAATTTAATTTGCTTTTCTGAACTAACAAAAAGGATGACTATTGCAGCAGCACTTAAAAGGACTAATAAACCTAATATCAACAGAGTTTTTCTCTTATGTTGGGAAAGAATCCAAATGGACATTACAGACAATAAAACAAAAACACCATTAAAAATCAAATGCTCCGTCCAATCCATATTTTCCAAAACACCTCCACATGAACAAGGAACAAAATCTGAAAAATTAAGAATGATAACAATATAGGTCGTAAACATGACCATCATTCCATAAAAGCCATAAAGCGCCCATAATCGAAACCTTGGTATTACTAGGCCTAAGGCAATAAGCAATTCCAATAAGGGTACGCCAATCGCTACAGGTCTGGCATATGCACTTAATAATGGAGACTGCCCCAACTGGGTTTCAAAAGTCTCAAAATCCAAAAGCTTACTCACGGCGGCATACACAAATAAGAATGCACACAAATAAATGCTGATCTTTACGATATAGTGTGGCAATATGTCCCATTTCAATGTCATAACCTGAATCTTAAGTAGGAATAAAATTCGTGAATTAAAATGTTTCCAGAAGGATAAGCACTTGTCCCTAAAGGATTCTTAAAATGGACATACCAAAAAACTTGTGAACTTCCCAGTACGGTCACCGGTCATCCGTCATCAATCGTAAATCGTAAATCATAAATCGTAAATCGTAAATCCAACCACCATCCGTCATCAATCGTAAATCCAACCACCATCCGTCATCCGTCCTCGGTCATCAATCGTAAATCGTAAATCCAACCATCCGTCATCCATCTTCGGTCATCGGTCATCCGTCATCAATCGTAAATCGTAAATCCCAAATCCCAAATCATCTCTCCCTCATCTTCCTCAACGCCAACGGCCTGACCCCATATTTAATTTTAAAGGCTTTTGAAAAATGGGACACATTCTTAAACCCTGTCATTCGGGCAATTGTTTTGACAGCTAAACTCGTATTTTGTAAGAGTAAACTTGAACGCTTCAAACGCTCTTGAGTTAAAAAACGGTAAACCGTAGTACCAAACAATTGCTTAAAACCATATTTCAACTTGTATTCATTGATACCAAATTGGTGTGCTAAAGCTTTTAGTCCTGGCAAAGGCTGCTCTAGGTTAAGCAGGATATGGTTGCGTATATTTTGAATAATACGGATATCATTTTCATTGGACATAATAAAAGGTTTTCCTTTTCGCTTTTCACTGATAGCTTCCTGAGCATGAAGAACTTTTTTAAACCGTCCTTCCAAAAACAAACTCTTGAGCGAAGATTCAAATGTGGTAATTAAAATAAAGGAAACAGACAAACCAACACTGTGAACTAAACTAACAGCACAAGTACAGGTTTTTGTAAGTTTGCCGGGCATTTTAAACGTTAATTGATGCTGTGCATGATAATCAGTGGCATAAAGCAGATCTTGAGCAATGAGCTTCCAGGTTTGCAAGGAATGCCCAGTTAGCAAACCAGAAAAGGAGTCGCCTATGGCGACCGGCGCATCTATTCCAAATAAAGCATTCACAGTAGGGTTGGTGTACTGTATCTGATACGTCGTATCCAAAATAAAGATCATATTGACATATTCTAAAGTCGCCCCAGGTGCAATAATAAAATTTACGTAGCGCAGAGTTTCAGACAATTCCTCTGCCAATAAGTTTGCCATGACCAGCAAAACCTCAATGTCATCATCTTCTTCACTGAGTTCACTCTGATAGAGTCCACGTCCTACAATGATGTTCAGAAGTAATTGTTCAAGCTGTTGTAGCCTTTGTTTGTTTAGAGGTCTATGCATTACCGATAAGGTTTTAGGTATTCAATGGCATCTTCATGGTCACAAAAAACTTGCGTAGGAACTAAAGGTCTATTCCGCTCTAAATAAACAGGCACAAACGCTCTAGCCACTGCTCTCTTGTCTACCAAGGCAACAGCCTTTAGTAAAGCTGAGCCTTCATTGGCCAGATAATCACGTGCTGCTTTATCTGAATTTTGTATGCCTTGAAGGTCACACAAGGCTGGATAGGAAGTTTCTTGTTGATAGCACAAACGATCGGCCACAATAGCTTTTGCGATGGGATAATCAAGAAACACTATAGGTTTATAGATAAAAATCAGGATGCCATCGGCCATCCAAAATTTAGCATAAATGGTCTCTTTCATAACGAGTAAATTTGGTTGGAAGCCCTAACATATAAAAAAATATCAATATCCACGCATAATGAGGCATCATAAAGCGTTTTTAATCAGGCTTTTATGAGTATTTTAAATTCTTTCTTTGCCCAAAGGGATAATTTTTGTTCTTAAAGGGATTAATAAGTCCAAATCCCACATCATAATTATGACCATCTCACCTAATTTTATAGTTTCCATTATAGAATCAGACGACTTATATCTAATAATAACCTAAAAACCAATCGATTTGCAATAAAACACCTATAACAAGACGATCCATAAAATTTTTAAAAAGAGTCCTAAATCTAAACCTAATCCCGCTCCCATGACTAAAATAAAAACCTACGTACCGGACTACCTGCTAGCCCACCCAATAGCGCTCGTCTCTAACGCGTGCCATCCACCCGCAGATTACAAAGCAAAAAAGGGCATCTTCAATAATCTTTCTAATCGCCACTCATTAGACTAAAACTAATCCCTAATCCAGCCACTGGGCCCTCCTAGCTTTTACATAGAAGGAAATTCCGTGGACTGCTGACTAAAATTGTTTTCATAACTTTTTCATTTTAAAAAATAATATTCTGATGCAAAGAATTTGTATTTACAGTAAGGATATTTGTTGGATAACGGGAAAGAGCGAACGTTAT
>JBARDR010000240.1:0-2476 GCA_049795335.1 Gelidibacter sp.
GATATTGTCAATACTTCGGCACGGAAAGATTTTATTGTCGATATTCTTCAACCTAAAATTGCTGATTTTGAAGCCGCATACGATGTAGATGTCAGGGTTTCAGGAATGCCTTATATCCGAACCCTTAATTCTGAAAATATTGTGGGTGAAATCCCACTGTTTATTGGCGCAGCGCTTTTTGTAACCTCTTTTATTTTCTTTTTATTTTTCAGATCCTTTAGAGCCACGCTAATCGCCCTTGTGGTGGTATGCATTGGGGTCATGTGGACTTTTGGTATTATTGGACTTTTGGGTTATGAAATCACGGTGTTAACCGCATTAATCCCACCACTGATTATCGTTATTGGGATTCCCAATTGCATTTTCCTCATCAATAAGTATCAACAAGAAGTCAAACTTCATGGTAACAAAGTAAAATCGTTGCAACGTGTCATTACCAAAATCGGCAACGCCACTTTAATGACCAACGCCACAACAGCCACTGGATTTGCAACTTTTATCCTCACAGAAAGTACGCTTTTAAAAGAATTTGGGATCGTTTCTTCATTGAGTATTATTTCCATTTTTCTGCTCTCTATTCTTATTATCCCAATTATTTATTCTTTTTTATCCTCGACAAAAGAACGGCATTTAAACCATTTCAACAGGCGTTGGATCAATAGGTTTACCGATTGGATACAAGGCATGGTCAAACATCGTCGCATCACCATCTACATCACTGCGGTATCGCTTTTAACCTTGAGTATCATAGGAATATTTCAAATTAAAATTTCTGGAAGCCTTATTGAAGACATGCCTCAAAACACGGAGTTTTTTAAGGATATCCGCTTTTTTGAAAATGAGTTTAACGGAATTATGCCCTTGGAGATCATGATCGATACCAAACGCAAAAAAGGCGTCATGACATTGAGCACCCTTAAACGCATGAATGAGCTAGAAGATCTCATCATTGAAATTCCGCAATTATCAAGGCCAATTTCCGTAGTGAGTCTCGTCAAATATTCCAAACAAGCTTATTATAACGGCAATCCGAAATATTACCAATTACCGACAAGCCAAGAGAACAGCTTTATCCTGTCGTATGCCAAAAATTCAAACACAGAAGCTGATATGCTGAAGAGCTTCGTTGATAGCACTGGTCGTTACGCCCGTATTACTACCTTTATGAAAGACATTGGGACGGACAAAATGGAACGTATTGAAGAAGATCTTCAAACGGAAATCAACAAATTATTTCCAGCCGAAAATTACAACGTGACCATGACCGGAAAAGCCTTGGTATTTCAAAAAGGAACCAAATATTTGGTCAAGAATTTAGTGATCTCCCTCTCTCTTGCCATTTTTCTGATTGCTTTATTTATGGCGTATTTATTCCGGTCTTTCAGGATGATCGTCATTTCATTAATCCCCAATCTTTTACCATTGCTGATTACCGCTGGATTAATGGGCTATTTGGGAGTTCCGATTAAACCCTCTACCATTTTGGTATTTAGTATTGCCTTTGGAATTTCAGTAGATGATACCATTCACTTTTTAGCAAAATACCGTCAAGAGCTACAAGCGAATAATTGGAAAATAAAACGATCAGTTTATGGTGCTTTGCGTGAAACTGGGGTGAGCATGTTCTACACGTCCATTGTATTATTCTTTGGGTTTTCGGTATTTACATTGTCTAGTTTTGGAGGCACCGTAGCATTAGGCGCCTTGGTGTCCATGACCTTATTATTCGCAATGTTATCAAATTTACTACTATTACCTTCCCTGCTATTATCTTTAGAAAAAAGTATTGCCAACAAAGAAACATTGAAGAAACCTTCGATAAACATTATTCCTGAAGACGATAATTTAGAAGATGAGTGAGACTTTAATTCGTAGGAAATAGAAAATATCATTTACTGGAATTCTAAAAGTTAAAAATGAAACACCTTATATGCACTAAGGTGTTTTTTTGTATATAAAAATTTCTCCGACAGCTATCACAACTTTTGTTAGAATTCACTATATATTTCATTTTTTTTCTCTAATTTTATAGAACCTCCAAATTTGTATCCTTCTGATTCAAAACGTTTTATTACTTCAATATATACTTATTAATCTTAAAACACGAATTATGAAAAAACAGATACTTTTCTTCGTACTTACTTTTCTATTAGGTCTGATGACGATTTATGGTCAAGAATCATTGACGTATAAAATATTAGAGGATTATGATTCTGATACGCAACAATACAGTGAAGTTCTCAAAGAAGAATACACATACAACTCTAAAGGCGAATTAACAGAAACTAGGGATTCCTTTTGGAGGGCTATCGCTTGGATTCCACTTTCTAGGAACCAATATTTCTATAACAGTAACGGCTACTTAACAGAATCCATCTATTCCAGTTACAATGATGTCACCAAAGCATATACCAATATTTTCAGAGAGGTCCTCACTTATACAGCTAACAAAATCATTGAAGAGATAGCCTATACC
>JBARDR010000241.1:0-1672 GCA_049795335.1 Gelidibacter sp.
ATCTAATGCTGGTCGAATCAAAGAATATTTTTAATAAAACGGGCTGAATTTACTGGGCTTTTTCTTCAAAAGAAAAGTTTTTAAAATTACATATAAATAACGCTTTTATAAAATGAAAATTGGAAATAGTTGGAAATAAAAATGCAATCCATGGAACTACTTTGATAATAATTACACTTGTCTTTTTGCTTTTGAACACTGCCCTGAAATACCCCAACGATTTTTTTTGAATTGAAATTAATATAATCGTCATTTTTTCAATTTGTCTATCAGCAATAATTTACCTTCTTAAATTATCAAAAATAACAGCATCGTTTTGTACCAAAATCTATACTTTTCATTTCCTTAAATTGAGGAAGAATTGAATTATACCACATTGCCACCCTTATCATTTAACACAATGAATATAACCACCATCCTCTTCATAGCCTCACATTTCAGACCGCTTATGATGAGCTAAATACCTTTTTGAAAATCAAAAAACTAAGAAAAAATATTCCCGAGTTTATTTGCAATAAAATAATCGTCAATAAAATATTTGTAGTATCTTTGCGGACTTATTAATAATAGAGGTCGCGAACCTCACTAATTAATTATTTATGGCAGTTAAAATTAGATTACAAAGACGCGGAAAAAAAGGGAAACCATTTTTCTGGATCATTGCGGCCGATTCAAGGTCAAAAAGAGATGGTAAATACTTAGAGAAAATAGGTGCTTACAATCCAACTACCAATCCAGCAACTATTGAATTAGATGTTGATTTGGCAGTAAAATGGTTACAAAATGGTGCGCAACCTACGGATACGGCAAAAGCAATTTTGTCTTACAAAGGTGCCCTATTGAAAAACCATCTTGCTGGCGGTGTTAGAAAAGGTGCTTTAACAGAAGAGCAAGCAGATGCTAAATTTGCGACTTGGCTAGATGAAAAAGCAGGTAAAGTCGACGCTAAAAAAGAAGGTTTAGTAAAAGCGAGTGCTGATGCTAAAGCGAAAGCTCAAGAAGCTGAAAAGGAAGTCAATGCTAAGCGTGAGGCTGAAGCTGCACAGGTTATTGCCGATGCAGAAGCTGCTGAAGCTGCTGCAAATGCTCCTGCTGAAGTTGAAGCAGATGCTCCAGCTGAAGATGCTGAAACAAAAACAGAAGAATAAAGAATTTATTTTTTATACTTTTAAACTCCGATATGACCTATCGGAGTTTTTTGTTCAATTAGCTATTCTAAAAAACAGAATAAGTCCTTGAACACCTCCGTCTTTTGGCGGGATCTTAGTAAATTTGTTAAGTTAAAGTTTAAAGAAAAAATCTATGCTAAAGGAAGACTGTTTCTACGTTGGTAAAATTGTAAAGAAATACAGTTTTAAAGGAGAATTGCTCATAAAATTAGACTCGGATGATCCAGAAATCTATGAAGACATGGATTCTGTTTTTGTGGATCTGCGCAATAACTTGGTGCCGTTTTTTATTGAATCGTCACAGTTACATAAATCCGAATTGTTACGGGTGAAATTTGAAGATGTTGAGACGGAACAGGATGCTGACGCACTTTTAAAATGTGACATTTACCTGCCTCTAGAATTTTTACCCAAACTTGATGACGACAAATTCTATTTCCACGAAATCATCGGATTTGCAGTTGAAGACATAAATTTCGGGAAGGTTGGCGTTGTAAAATCGG